>JAAZDX010000264.1 GCA_012512605.1 Bacillota bacterium | reverse complement strand
GGGCGGGGCGATCCTGGTCGTCTCCCAGTTTACCCTCTATGCCGACTGCCGGAAGGGACGGCGGCCGAGTTTTCTGGAGGCGGCACCGCCGGAGCAGGGTGCCGACTTGTATGAGCGATTCATTGCTGCGCTCCGAGCAAAGGGAGTGACGGTCGCCACCGGTAGTTTTGGTGCGGAGATGGCCGTGGAATTGGTTAATGATGGACCGGTCACCATTATGCTCGACACGGCCGATTGGCAGAAGCAAGGATAAAAGTCATTTATTAGGAAGGGTTTGCCGTTTGCGGACGGAAATATTACTTAAGATAGTAAAAAAATGCAGCGACCAATGGAAAATGGGGTGATCTCATGAGAAAAGGACGAACAAGGGTTTTATCAGCGCTGATGGTGGTCTTGTTGCTGGTGTTTGCGGGCGGAATAAGCGCCGGATACCGGCCGCCGATTACTGAAGCGGTAATCTTTCCGGACGGTTTTGCGTTTTTGGTGCGGAAAGGAGAGATCGCTTTAGAAAACAGCGAATGTGTATTTGACCTTCTTCCCCAGGCTTTGAACGGGAGCCTGGAAGTGTTTTCGACCGATTCCGGACTGGTCCTGGAGGAAGTTGTTGCTTATCGGGAGGAAAGGACGGAAGAAATACCGGTCTGTAGTTTAGCCGAACTTTTCCGGGCGAACACGGGAAAAATGGTCGAACTGAGGGTCAACGACGAAGTAGTAAGCGGAGTGGTAAAAAGTTTTCTTGATCCCCACTATTTAGTGGTATCCACGACCGACGACGAAGGAAACAGTACGGATCAGCTTTACTCCCTGGAATGGATTGGTGCCTACCATTTTCTTGAGCCGGTTTCCCTTGCGCGCCAAGAGACTGGTTGTGAAGGTAAACTAAGGGTCCGTTTTCGGGAGTCGGGGATCCGCAGCGCAACTTATCCGGTGGGAATCAGTTATCTTCAAGCGGGACTTTCTTGGAGCCCGGAGTACGTGATTAACATCGATCCCTCGGAACAAAGCGGAGTCTTCTCCTTTTCGGGTGTGGTCGTAAACGAGGTGGACGATCTGGTCAACACCACTGTTTACTTGGCGGAAAAAGGGCCGCAATTTGCCTTTGGTTTATCTCCCTTGGTGGTGTTTGAGACAGATCAAGGGTTTACAGCGCGTAGGAGTGAATTAACGGCGATGGGTGTGCAAAGCGACAAACTGGCTTTTGCTTCGGGGATCGAAATGGAGACATCCGCCTCCCGGGTGATGTATAATATGTACCGGCGTAACGAAGTCACCCTGAAAAAGGGGGAACGCGTCTTACTACCCCTCTACCGTAGCGGCGTGCGGGTCGAGCCCCTCTACCAGGTGCGGCTCTTCCGTTCGTCAGGAAGTTCCGGACAGATCAGCGCGGAGCCGGTTTGGAAAGTTTACCGGATCTATAACAACTCACCCTTTCCCTGGATCGAAGGGCGCGTCATGCTAATGATGGCCGAACGACCCCTGGGGATGGGTGCTTTTCCCTACATCGCCCGTAACCAAAGTGGGGAGATCCAGGTGATGATGGAACCGGCGATCCGGGTGAAAGCCAGTGAAGTAGAGTTTGAGCGGGTCCAAGGTGGAATAGATTTCCAAGATCGGGAATATGCGTTTGTCCGGATCCGGGGCGAAATTGAGATCGACAACACCAAAGATACCGAGGTCACCCTGAAGGTTACCCATGAGGTCCCCGGGGAAGTGGTTTCGGTCGGCGAGGGCGGCACCGTGGTCCGAAAAGCGGTCTTGCAAGCCGGGCCAAACCCCACCTCCGAGCTGAATTGGGAGATTACGTTGTGGCCCCGCAGTCAGCAGAAGTTAAACTATACCTACCAGACCTACTTACCGATCAGAAACTATTGATGTTTCTTCTAATATCACTTTTAATTACTCAATATTAGTTAAAAATTGTTCAAAACTAAGCAATAACTGGGATGAAAATTAGTCTAATTTCAGTCTGAGATTTAATCCAATTATTTGGTCAAGTATTTAGGCTAATACCAGTTAAATATCTAGCCAATAGAATCCGATAAAAAAAGTCCTTGGTGTGGCCGAAAGGCCGACCAAGGACTTTTTGGTTGCGCCCAGCATGGGCGTAATGCCGATTGTTTGTAACGCTTAAATAGCGTTTTGCCCGGTACGGGCCGAACGAACGATTAAAATTATCCCTTGTATAATTGGTTAAAGAAGGTGTGCGCTTCGACCAGGGCGTTGCGCATGAGGTCTTCCGCTTTGGCGGTGGCCCGGTTCGCCAAGGCATTCATGAGGGCTGCCGTATCCAGGTTGGCGGCCGCCTGGGCACAGGCTTCCCAACTTAGGATGCTCCGGACGACCCGGTCGAGACCTTGTTCTTCATTGTCATAGGGTCGGGTCAGCATGTCATGGCCGTACCACCGTTGATATCCAGCCTCTTGTAGAAGGCCGGCAATGGCAATATTGAAGCCATTAATTTTCGTGCCATGATCAATGTCATAACGACCAGGGCCGCCCAAGGTAATACCATCGTTATAACCCTGGCTATTTAAGTGCATATGGATCATGGCGTTATTATCCAGCTCTTCTACCGTATCGTAAACATGGTCGAGGCCGATCATTTCGGAATGGCCGAATTCTTTGTTGACCCCTTTCTTCGCCCGGGAAATGCCGAACTCTTCTTCCAGCCGCCGGAAGAACAACAAGGCGGAAGCGACCGTCGGTAATAACATGGCCGGGTGGCCTTCATTGGGTTTCGGTTCGATTCCGATATAGAGGGCGCCTCCCTTTTTGGCTTCATACTTACAAAGGGCGGCCACACTTTCTTTAAGGTTTTGGTACATCTTTTTGACCCCAATGGTGGCCAGGTCATAGCCGTAGGAGCCATTCCAGAGCACGAAAGACGGGGCCAATCCCGGATCAGAGTGCCAGTTTTTCTTCAAGGGACCATAGGCCAGATCCACGGTGCGGGTACCGAGCTCTTCTGCTTGCCGCCGTTCCTCGGGATCAAGGGAGGCAATTCCGCCGTAGCCAAAATGGCTATGCGCACCCGGGGTGATCATGGCGAGGTAAATTCCGGCATCAATCATCGCGTCGGAGACTTCGGCCACATTATTTTCGTTGATCTCCGTATCGTAATGGAGTTCAAAACCAAGGGTAACCCATTCCGGCAGGCGCGGCGCGATCCGCTTTTTAATGAGGGTTACCACATCAGCGGTGGTTAAATTTTGCCCGTCCCATTGCGGGCGGATATTTGCGGGGACAAATCCCCCTTTTCCCGGATTAAATGTCCAACGACAGATGGAATGGAAAGATCTTTTTTTATCCATTTCAGCACGCTCCTTTATTCTCCCAACTCCGCAGCTAAGACACTCGCCCATTGTTCATAGAGTTCTTGGTAGATGGGAGTGAGCTTTGGATTGGGTTCGGTAATTTTTTGGGATTGGAGGCCAGCGAAAGCCGCTTGTGGATCGGAATAGATCCCGGCACCTAGCCCAGCGCCACGGGCGGCTCCCTGCGCTCCATCGGTATTGTAGAGTTCGACCCGGGCTCCGGTGACCGTGGCAAAGACTTCGCAGAACAGAGGGCTTAAGAACATATTGGCCTGGCCTGCCCGGACCAGATTGGTCTGGACGCCCATGGTCTTCATAATGTTTAAACCGTAATTTAAGGCAAAGACGATTCCTTCTTGGCCCGCTCTCAGCAGATGGCTACTATGATGGAGATTGAAATTCAAGCCGCGGATGGAGGCGTTGATTGGTTTGTTTTCCAGGGTCCGTTCCGCACCATTGCCATAGGGGAAGATCATCAAGCCTTCCGCGCCCGGGGGAACTTCCGCTGCTAAGCGGTTCATTTCTTCATAGGAGATCTGATCTTGCATCAGATTCTTCTTCAACCAGCGGTTGAGAATGCCTGTTCCATTCAGACAGAGGAGAATCCCATAACGCGGGTTCTCCGGAGAGTGGTTAACGTGTAAGAAAGTGTTTACTCTTGATTTTTGGTCGTATTCGGGTTTGGCGCCGACCCCATAAACAACCCCGCTTGTACCGGCGTTTGCCGCCACTTCACCCGGGTTCATGACATTGAGAGAAAAGGCATTATTCGGTTGGTCTCCGGCGCGGTAGGCCACTAATGTTCCTGGCTTCAAACCTAAGGCGTCCGCGGCTGCCTTTGTTAGTTCTCCTTGTGGCGCAAAAGTCGGAACTACCTCCGGAATTAGTGCCTCGTCAATGCCGTAATGGTCGAGGAGCAGTTTGGCAAGCTTTTGCTCCTGGTAATCCCAGAGGATACCTTCGGAGAGGCCGGAAGGGGTTGTCTTGATCTCCCCGGTTAACTTCATGGCCAGGTAATCCCCAGGGAGCATCATTTTGTAAATTTTTTGGTAAATCTCCGGTTCGTTATCTTTTACCCACTTTAATTTGGAAGCGGTAAAGTTCCCCGGTGAATTTAGGAAGCGGGATAAGCACAGGTCTTCCCCGAGGGTGTGGAACGCTTGGTCACCAATGCCGGCAGCTCTGCTATCACACCAGATAATCGCCGGGCGCAAGACTTGACCGGCCTTGTCCACCAGGACTAGCCCGTGCATCTGGTAGGAGATCCCGATCGCCTTAATATCTTCCGGATTGACCGCGGCTTTCGCCAGTAACATGGCTGTTGCTTCTTGCACATGTTTCCACCAGGTTTCCGGGTGCTGTTCCGCCCAGTCCGGTCGGGGGGCGTCGATGGTGAGTTCGGTTTGGGGGGAAACCGCAGAAGCCACCAGCCGACCTTCGGCTGCTAGCAGGGAAGCTTTGATTGAGGAGCTTCCTAGATCATACCCTAATAAATATGCCATTTTCACCATCCTTTATTGTAATTTTGACTAACTGTTTTAAACCCCGTAATCACCCCACTTTCCGCTGTTTAGGACAGCGCGTTGATGATCTTCTCAAGGACGATTGTTCCCATCCCGAGTGCGGCTGCCCTGTTTCCCAGCTGGGAGAAGTCCAGGCGGACACCAGAAAAGGATTTTTCCAGGGTCCGCTCTTTTATTTCCTTAAGTAATGAATTGAAAATTAACGATTTTACGTTGGTTATTTCACCCCCGATGACCACCATCTCGGGGTTCAAGGCGTTGATCACGCTAGCGATGCCCAGACCGAGATATTTGGTTACCGTCCGGAGGACTTCAGTTGCATGGTAGTCGTTTTCCTGACACTTGCGGAGAAATTCCGGGAAAGTAATCTGTTCATTATTGGTTGCTTCAGCATACATACGGAGGGTGGCCGAATTGGAGGCGTAAACTTCCCAGCAGCCTCTGTTCCCGCACCGACAAGGAAAACCCTCCGGTTCAACCGTCATATGCCCAAATTCACCCGCATTGCGGAGATGGCCGGAGAACAATTTGTGGTCGATGATTAAACCACAACCAATTCCCATGCCGACCGAGATATAAGCCAGATGGCCGACGTTTTTGCCTAAGCCAAAAACGACTTCGCCTAAAGCTCCGGCATTGGCTTCATTTTCAAGATAGATCGGTTTATCTAAAGCAAGCATTGCTGGTAAATCCACGTTTTTCCACCCTAAATTCGGAGCAAAATCGCTGCTCTCCGCCTCATTGTTCACGACGCCGGGAATACCAATTCCGCTCCCACCACGCTTGGACCAAGCGATTTCATACTCGGCCAATAAATTATGGATAAAGGTTTTAAGCAGGGGGATAACCTTCCACTCATCCCGCTCCAGAAAGGTAACCTCTTTTTCCGCCTTTATATCGCCTTTGAAATCAAGGAGAACACCCACGACCCGGTCGACCTTTAAGTCAAGTCCTAAAGTATAACAATAATCCGGCTTTAACTGATAGAGAAGAGATCTCCTTCCACCGGTTGAACGGGCAACTCCGCTGTTTTGGATTAAATTTTCCTCCTCCAGTTCGCGGATGAAAGTCGAGACGGTCGTGGTACTTAAACCAAGCTCCTCAGTGAGTTCGCGCTTGGATACCACCTGCTTTGCTTTGACACAGCGAAGGATTTGCGCTTTATTGTTGTTCCGCATTAGTTCCTGATTAATTGCTTTTTTGAACATTACCTAACCTCGATTCACTTGTACTTGCAATACGAAGAAGGTTTCATCAATGTTAATAAAAAACTTTTTAAAAGTAATTTATTATATTCGTGGATCAACCATCTTATTCCTGCTTTTCAAGGTGAAAATGTTGGGTGTAATATTTTTTGGCTAATTGTAGAGGGTACGTTTATCTACCATAATCTCATCAGAGTGGCTTACACATATGTGGTAAGGAAACTTTGCTTTTTGCAGGAGCGGACTGATTATGGTGGAAGTTACTTTTGCAATTAAGGGCGATTACAGGACGTTAATCAAAACTAGACACAGGCTTGACAATCACAACTAAAGGTTGTATAATAAGTTTTGCTGAACGTGCCCAGGTGGCTGAACTGGCAGACGCGTACGTTTGAGGGGCGTATGGGCAACCGTACCGGTTCAAGTCCGGTCCTGGGCACCATAAGAAAAACACACTGCAGAAGTACCGGTGGTACCGATGCAGTTTTTTTATTTTTGTTTTGAATTACGGGGGGATGGGTCATGCGGGAGCTCAATGTGGGACTGGTCACGGAGACGGTAGCACGGTTATGTGTTGAAGCCTGTCGTGAACTGAGCGCGGATGTCCGTGCTTTACTGGAAAAAGCCCGGAACGAAGAAGAGTCGGATTTCGGCTGTTTCATCCTGGACCAAGTGCTGGAGAACTTAGCGGTGGCGGCCCGGGAAGAACTGCCCATTTGCCAGGACACCGGGATCTGCGTGGTTTTTCTGGAAATCGGCCAAGATCTACATCTGACCGGTGGGGAATTGGAGGAAGCAGTCAATGCGGGGGTCCGCCGGGGCTATCAGGAAGGCTATCTCCGGAAGTCGGTGCTTTCGCCGTTGACCCGGGTCAACACCCAAGATAACACGCCAGCGGTAATCCACACCCGGATCGTGGCGGGGGATCGCCTCAAGGTTACCGTCGCACCCAAGGGGGCCGGTAGTGAAAACATGAGCCGTTTAAAGATGCTGGAACCGGCCGACGGGACCGAAGGCATAAAGCGCTTTGTCCTGGAGACGGTGACGGCGGCGGGCGGCCGTGCCTGTCCGCCGTTGATTGTCGGGGTTGGGATCGGCGGGACGATGGAAAAGGCGGCTTTACTGGCGAAAAAGGCCCTTATCCGACCGGCCGGGACTTATAGTTCCGATCCGGTGGTCGCCGCCCTCGAAAAGGAACTGCTGGTTTTGATCAACCAAACCGGCATCGGACCGCAGGGCTTGGGTGGAAAAGTGACGGCCCTCGCGGTTCAGATCGAGACCTTTCCCACCCATATCGCCGCCCTTCCGGTGGCGGTGAACCTTCAGTGTCATGTCGCCCGCCACCGGAGCGCAATTTTGTGAGGTGAGAAACCTTTGGCTAGGATCAAAGAACTCCAAGCCCCAGTCCAACCGGAAAAGCTGGCCGGTTTGACCTGTGGAGACCTGGTCTCTTTATCGGGTGTCGTCTATACCGCCCGGGATGCTGCCCACCAACGGTTAGTGGCGCGGTTGGAAGCAGGACAACCGTTACCGTTTGCCCTGGAAAACCAAGCCCTCTTTTACGTCGGACCAAGCCCCACGCCGCCGGGGAAGGTCATCGGTTCCTGCGGACCGACCACCAGTAGCCGTATGGATGCCTACACTTCGTTATTATTAAAGAAAGGCTTAAAGGTTATGATCGGTAAAGGCCCCCGCTCGCACGCGGTCGTTACGGCGATTCAACGGTACCAAGCAGCCTACCTGGTGGCGACCGGTGGTGCCGCGGCGCTGCTGGCCCAGTGTGTTAAAAAGGCCGAACTTGTCGCCTATCCGGACTTGGGTCCGGAGGCCATCTACCGTTTAGAGGTGGAAAAGATGCCGCTGGTCGTGGCGATTGATTCCCAAGGCCGTGATCTTTTTGCCCACGGTGCGGAGGCAGAGGCCCTTATATAACCTTTCTGCTTTTTCTATCTATGAATCAAGAATCTTGCTTTTCTCTGGGTTTATTGCTTTAGTTTGGGCTTTTTTTAGGAAGATTGAAAAACATGTTATCTTCGCCGAACAGCATAAAACCCCCCGTATTGCGGGGGGTGGAGTCTCCTTCGCCAGTGGGCGGAGGTTAAGGATTAACAACAAGCACAGATGGTGTTAAAACGGTTTGAAGGATGGACCGTTACGAAACCTTGTGGGCACGGGAGTTTACGGTTTTTTAGTTTGAAGGCGGACAACTGCAAAATCTGTAAAACAGATAAGATCCGTTCAATTGCCGATAGACCCAAGGTTCCGTTCTGGAGAATGAATTGGGCTTGATTCAGCCGACGGAGGAGATCATTTTTTGGGCCGGAAGCCAAGGGCAATGATCTTACGGCACCACGGATCAACTCGATCTGGTTAATCAGATCGGCGGCTACGGCTGGGGTAAGGGCTCCCGGATTGCCCAAAAATTCGGCGACCGCTTGGGAGACCTCTTCGATCCGACGTAAAACACTACAGGCGCTGCTCACTTTATCACCTCCCGCTTCATTCTATGACGAAGCCGACGGAAGGAGATTGGATTGCCGGGAACTCAAGCCAATATAATAGGTAATTCTTATTTTTTCCTAGGCTTACGGACTGCCGTGGTTTCGATCACCCGGATGATCTCGCTGGCCGCATCGGTTAGTTTACTTTCGCCCATTGCTTTGATATAGTCCTCCCGGTTCTGGTAAAGCAGGGCGATCTGTTTTTTGAGGAGCGTCTCATCAATCTCCTCTTCGTACAAGACCATACTGAAGTTCTGTCCTTTGAAAGACTGGGCGTTTAAAATCTGGTCGCCCCGGCTTGAACTTTTCGGTAGCGGGATCAAAAGGTGCGGTTTTTTCAATGCTAGTAGTTCAAAGAGGAAATTGGCCCCCGCGCGGGAAACGCAGAGATCGGCCGCAGCCATGATGTGGGGGAGTTCCGATCCGACAAAGGCAAACTGTTTGTATCCCTTGTACCCGTCCAAACTGGGATCGATATTGCCCTCGCCGCAGATATGCGCAACCTGGAATTGGAGAAGGAGATCCGGGAGGATGGCCCGGATTAATTTATTGATGGTCACCGAACCAAGACTGCCGCCCATGACTAGTAAGACGGGTTTATCCGGAGTGAAACCGCAGATTTGTAACCCCTCTT
>JAAZDX010000263.1 GCA_012512605.1 Bacillota bacterium | reverse complement strand
TTCACACCACATTTACCCCACTCCTTTAGGTTAAGTAATCGGTTACTCCCGTCCGCAAAGAACTAGCAAGGCGGTGCGGAGCAAGATGGCCCGATGCTCATCTTTCTTTTCTTCCGGAAAAACCGGATTTTCCAGTTCATTATTGATCACTTGCCATAAAAGCCAGGAATCCTTCTCTTCAAGCATTGATTCCCGAACCAGACGTCTAAGGAGGACAGCCATCCCTTCCTGGGTAATCGCGGTCCCGATCAACTCCTTGATTTTCTCAAGAACATCCGGATCCTCGTGCCAATGCGCCCTGGTGATCTTGATGTAACCGCCACCGCCGCGGCGACTAACGATCAAGTAGCCGTGTTCCATGGTAAAACGGGTCTCTAAAACGTAATTAATCTGAGAAGGCGCGCACCGAAACATCTGGGCTAACTGCCGCCGCTGAATCTCAATGCTCTCCTTTTTCGCTAATAAATCCTGCAAATACTGCTCGATGAGGTCAGAAAGTGAACTCATTTCGCAACACCTCTTTTCTGACCTTTCCTGACCTTTGTCTTTATTTTAATCCTTTCGGCGCAAAGAAGCAAGGCTTTTTCGCGTTGATTATGGTTAATTTTAGGGAAAAAAAAAGAATGTCGGGGAATTATTAAGCTCCTTCATCAACATTCTTCCCGCAAACGCCTTTTTTCGACCCCGCCACGGTGTTTCTAAAGATAAAGTAAGGGATCAACCTTCTCACCGTTAACCACAAGTTCGAAATGGAGGTGGTTCCCCGTGGCATTACCGGTCTGTCCTACTTTGGCGATGGGCTGGCCCCGCCCGATCTCGTCACCAACACGGACCAAATTCTCCGTATTATGCGCATATTTGGTTTGGTAGGATCCATGATCGAGGACAACAATCAAACCGTATCCCTTTTGCCATCCGGAAAAGGTTACAATTCCGGAAGCGACCGCGTGCACCGGTGTCCCTGCCGGAGCGGCCAGATCAATTCCCCAGTGCATTCGCCCCCGCCGTATTCCGTACCGGGAGGTTAGGCGCGCCCCTGGTAGCGGATGGGTCAAGGCCAGTGGTAAACTCCGTGGTCCACTCCGGCCCCGACTAGTTGCCACCGCCATACGGCGCACAAGCAGATAATCACCAGATTTAATCTTTTCCGGATCCAAACCAGGATTAAGCGCCGTCAGTTCGCTTAGGCTCATTCCATGGCGACGGGCGATCGACCAGCAGGTATCACCCCAACAGATACGGAAAAGGTCGGAATCTTCGTCCGCTTCTTTGGGACTGCGTGTCATATGCATCTGCTCCGCCCGGGCGGCAGGAGTACTTGGTTCTGCTTCCACCGGATCGGTTTCTACGGCCAACATAACCGTTTTCACCACCGGTCGCAACAGATCGAACAGGGCGTTCTTTTGGGTCTTGTTTAATTCTTCGCCACCGACCGGTCCAGAAAAGAGAAACAACAACAGGAGAAAACCGATACTTTTTCGACCTAAATCAAACTTTAGGTTCTTGTTCATCTATTTTTCTACCTCCAAAACCCTTGCCCATTACTGTTATAACCAGACAGACGAGGCAAAAATGAAGGAAAGCACTTCCTTTATCATTACCTTAACTAATATATTTCATACATAGTCAAGAATTGCCTGAATCCCAGCTATTTTCGGGCAAGAATTAGAGGTGAAAGCGTAAACGCAGGAAAAGGAGGCCCGCACGGAGTAGACACGGGGTAGACCAAGAAGGAGAGACCAGAAAGGCGGGTGGCTTTAGTTTTGCCCCCTTTTACTAAGGACATTTTCAGCAAAGGAAGAGTTGAGGATTAGACCTTGTAATTCTTGGTTATCCTTGGTATGGGCCAACCGGTCCAGAAGCAATTCCATCGTCTCCGCCGGCCCCAACGAGCTAAGAAGTTTTCTAAGCACCCAAGTCATCTCCAGCTCTTTCGGGTCAAGAAGGAGTTCTTCTTTACGTGTACCGGAACGGACAATATCGATAGCCGGGAAGATCCGCCGGTCGGCCAGTTTCCGGTCAAGATGGAGTTCCAAATTCCCGGTACCCTTAAACTCCTCGAAGATGACATCATCCATCCGGTTTCCGGTTTCAACCAGGGCAGTCGCCATAATTGTTAAACTCCCACCCTCCTCAATATTCCGGGCGGCACCAAAGAATCGTTTCGGTTTGTGCAGGGCACCCGGGTCCACTCCCCCCGAGAGGGTCCGCCCGCTTGGGGGAACCACTAGGTTGTACGCCCGCGCCAGCCGGGTGATGGAGTCCAGGAGGATGACCACATCTTTTTTCAGTTCCACCAGCCGTTTGGCCCGTTCAAGAACGAGTTCGGCAACACGGACATGGTTTTCCGCCGGTTGGTCAAAGGTCGAACTAACGACCTCACCCGAGACCGACCTTTCCATATCCGTCACCTCTTCCGGCCGTTCATCAATGAGGAGAACGATTAGGTGGATCTCCGAATGGTTGCGGGTCAGACTGTTCGCAATATTCTTCAGTAGGGTTGTTTTCCCCGCCTTTGGCGGTGCAACAATCATCCCCCGTTGCCCTTTACCCACCGGCGCAATGATGTCCACAAGACGCATGGCAAACTCCCGCGGGTGGGTTTCCAATACCAACCGCTGTTGGGGATAGATCGGGGTTAGTTCTTCAAAATAGTCTCTTTCCTGGTACAAGTCGGGATCAAGGTAGTTAACCGCTTGGGTTTTCAGGAGCGAAAAGTAACGTTCATTGTCCTTCGGCGGGCGGACCTGACCGGCGACCAAATCCCCGGTCCGAAGATGAAAACGGCGGATTTGAGAGTTGGAAATATAAACATCATTCGGGCCCGGTTCGTAATTATCAACCCGCAAAAAACCGTAGCCTTCCGGCAAAATCTCCAGCACCCCCTGGGAAAAGATCCTTCCTTCCTGGGTCGCCAAGACTTTGAGAAGCTTGTAGATGAGTTCGCGTTTACGGTACCGGTTATAATTGTCAATCCCAAATTCCTTGGCCATTCTCTGGAGTTCGACCAGAGCCTTTGCTTCAAAATCGGCCAATTGCATCTGC
>JAAZDX010000262.1 GCA_012512605.1 Bacillota bacterium | reverse complement strand
GCGACAACCGTTCGGTGTAAAGGAGGTGAAGACGACTTAGGCATTGGACGGGCACAGGAGTAGTAATTCATCGGACTACCGTTCGTTGCCGGAAAAGAGAGTGAATTGAGGAAAGATGTCAACTCAGTTCGGTTCTTTTCCTATCGCAGCACTAGTCTTAATAAAGTAACACAACAATCCAAGAAAAAATCGCAGAACCTAAGGAGGAACCAATTGATGAAACGCATTGTCGCATCTCTACTTGCCCTATTACTGATCGCAACAATGACCCCCGTTGTGATGGCTGCTAATCTCGACTTTTCGGGTAAAGTTGCCACGGAAGCCGTTTACGGTGAGAACTTTGGCGGAAACTCTGAGATCGAGCTCTCCGCCAAGATTGGTGAAGACCTCAAAGCCGGTCTCAGCTTTGGCAGTGAAGAACAGGATTTTCCCTGGCTGGGCTGGGATCTGGGAGTTACCGGTTTATGGTTGGAAACCAATGGTGCCGTGATCCCGGGGACCCCCGAGTTCACCACCAGAATTGGGTCCTTGAACCATAGCTACTCGGATTTTATCGCGAAGGGAATCAAGACCACTGGGATCAGCATGGATAAACTGGCCATCGGGCCGGTTAGCCTTGGTGGTTACTACTCCCTGGACAGCGACAGCAATCTGGACCGGGGCGCTTATGTAAAAGTTAAACCGATGACCGGGATCGAAGCCCAAGCGACCGTTGTGAAGGCCGACGAGCAACTCGCCTACGCCTTGTCCACCACGGTGCAACCGCTTACCGGAGCCGAAGTCTCCGGGACCTACGCTGCGGTGCATGAAGAGGCTGACGCTTACCGGGTAAACGCAAAGTATCAGGTGCTGGAAGGTCTGGAAGTGCGGGCTGGCTACCAAGACATCCCGACTGAATTCAACGCTGCCCATCGGAACGCCGATCCCGATGATGACAATAACGTTAACCCCGGAACCGGCTTCACCGTTGGCGCGACCGCGAACCAATTCGGTTTCGAAGTGGCCGCCGACTATGTGGACTATGAAAACGCGGTTGATTACTCCATTGCCCGCACCGTTAGCGTAGCCGGGTTGGATTTCAACACTAAGTTAGCTGGTAATTATGATTTTGCCGCTGAAGAGGCGGAAAAACTGGAAGCCACGGTTGGTTACAACGCACCGAGCGGATTGGAGCTTTCTGCTGGTTATGACTTCATCGAAAAACAGCCGAAAATCTCCGCTGGTTTAGAACTTCAATTCTAAAAAACCAGACGCACCAAGTGCTTATATGCGGCGCTTTGCAACACAAAAGAAAAGGAAAACCCCGGATTAGTCCGGGGTTTTTCCAATTTTGCACCGGCTGTTTGTTTGGTTTCCGCAAGGCTCAGGACATATTTATTGTAATCCCCCATAAGATCAATTGGGGGCTTGGTCCGGTGAAGGCTGGAGGCAGGTCGAGGAAATAACAGGTATTTCGTGGCAGGAAAATTTGGGTTTATGTCGAATAGTAAAAGTATAAGAAAACTGGAAAGCTCGAGCTAATAGTAATTAAGCGACCAGCATTAGAAAAATTGATACTTTATTCAAAATAGAAAAAACAATCACTGGTCACCATGGGGGGTGGGGCGACAGCCGTTAACTATCGAGTGAGATTGACCAACTATGGAGTAAGCTAATGTGATTCGATATAAATTTTGAGTATTGGATTAGGAGGAGTCAATTGTGGCAAAGGTAATCTTTGAACACGTTTATAAAAAATTCCCCAACGGTGTCGTTGCTGTCAACGATTTTAACTTAGAGATTAAGGACAAAGAGTTTGTGGTTTTGGTCGGCCCCTCCGGTTGTGGGAAGACCACCTCTCTACGTTGTGTCGCTGGCCTTGAAGAAGCAAGTTCCGGTAATATTTATATCGGTGACACGCTGGTGAATGATGTGGCACCGAAAGACCGGGATATTGCGATGGTCTTCCAGAACTACGCCCTCTATCCACATATGGATGTTTACAACAATATGGCTTTTGGCTTGAAACTGAGAAAATTTCCGAAGGCGGAGATTGACCGCCGGGTGAAGGAAGCGGCGAAGATCCTCGGTATTGAAAGCCTCCTTGACCGGCGACCGAAGGCGCGCTCCGGTGGTCAGCGGCAAAGGGTGGCATTAGGCCGGGCCATTGTCCGCGAGCCCAAAGTCTTCTTGATGGATGAGCCCCTCTC
>JAAZDX010000261.1 GCA_012512605.1 Bacillota bacterium | reverse complement strand
GGAATAAAGGTTGTAACACCTTAATCGGCCCCTTTTCCTAATCTTCTCCGCTTAGCGTTTATTCGAGATTAAGACCTTCCGCAGATCATCCAGTGCATCAAGGGCCTTTCCCGTACCCCTGGCGACACACGTCAAGGGGTCTTCGGCCACTTGCACCGGCATCTCCGTCTCTTCCGCCAGGAGACGGTCGAGTCCCCTGAGGAGCGCACCGCCCCCCGACATCACGATTCCGCGGTCCAGAATATCGGCGGCCAGTTCGGGCGGGGTTTTTTCCAAGGTCATTTTGACCGCTTCCAAGATCGCCGCCACCGGCTCGGCCAGCGCTTCCATGATCTCCCGTGAAGAGATGGTAATCACCTTCGGCAAGCCGGTCACCAGATCGCGACCCCGAACCTCAACGGTCTCCTCTACTTTCTGCGGATAAGCCGACCCGATCGTCCTCTTAATCTCCTCGGCGGTTTGTTCGCCCACCATTAGATTATAACACTTTTTAATATATTGGATAATCGCTTCATTCAACTCATCGCCCCCGACCCGAATCGAACGGCTCGTCACGATCCCGCCCAGGGAGATAACGGCGACTTCAGTCGTGCCTCCGCCAATATCCACAATTAGATTCCCGGTGGGCTCCTGAATGGGAAGACCCGCCCCGATCGCGGCGGCCATTGGCTCTTCAATGATAAAGACTTCACGGGCACCGCCTTCCCGCGCCGCATCCATCACCGCCCGTCTTTCCACTTCCGTCACCCCGGAAGGAACACCGACAATGACGCGGGGCGCAAAAAAAGCCCGCCGGCGACCGGCTTTCTTTATATAATATTGCAACATTTTTTCCGTTACTTCAAAGTCGGCAATCACGCCGTCTTTCATCGGCCGGACGGCAACGATACTTCCCGGCGTCCGGCCCACCATCTGTTTGGCTTCTTGACCAACAGCAATTATATTCCCGGAGTCCCGGTCAAAAGCAACGACGGTTGGTTCCTGAAGGACAATCCCTTGGTTACTGACAAAAACGAGGGTATTAGCCGTACCTAAATCAATTCCCATATCGCGCGAAAAACGTCCGAGCAATTTTTTGAGCATCAATTATTTCCCTCCGGTTGTAAAAAATATAATGTGGGTTCTCACGAAATAAAGATCCTAATCCGTTAGATCAATCCCTCTTCCTTCATACTGTAATACTTGTGGTCGCCAATAATTACGTGATCGAGAATGGGGATGCCCAAGAGCTCTCCGGACTCTTTAAGGCGGTGCGTTAGATTGATATCTTCTTTACTGGGACGGGGGTCACCACTAGGGTGGTTATGGGCTAAAATCAAGGAAGCACTGCTTTGACGGATCGCGGCTTTAAATACTTCTCGGGGATGGACCAAAGAAGCATCCAAAGTACCGATGGAGATCGTTTCCGTACTAAGCAGCCGGTTTTTCGTATTAAGATGCAGCGTTAGAAAATGTTCCTGGTCAAGGAAACGCAGACGCGGCATTAAAAAACCGGCGACTTCCTGAGGCGAAGACAACGGGTGGTCTTCGGTCAGCCGGGCAGTCTGTAACCTCTTCCCCAGTTCAAAGGCAGCCATCAACTGAATGGCTTTCGTTTTACCCACACCCCGCACCGCACAGAGTTCCTGTAGGCTCGCCGTCGCCAAGCTTGGCAAAGATTCGAACTTCGCCAGTAAGAGCTGGGCCATCTCCAGGACAGACAGATCGGCGGTTCCAGTGCGGAGGACAATGGCCATTAATTCGATGATCGAGAGGCTCTCCGCCCCGTACTTCACCAGCCTTTCCCGTGGACGCTCCTCTGCCGGAAGCGCTTTAATCACCGGTCCGGACAAGGGGTTTCACCTCCGGTAGGGTAATCCCGTATTCTTTTAACAAAAGAGCGAGACGGGGTACAGGGAGGCCCATGACATTATAAAAGCAGCCCTCAATCCGATCAACAAAGATGGCGCCATGCCCCTGAATCCCATAAGCTCCTGCTTTATCCATCGGTTCACCAGTACAGAGGTAAGCATTGATCTCCTGGTCGCTCAGCGGACGGAAATGAACCCGCGTCATTTCATAAGCGGTGATCGTTTTCACCCGGTGCAGAAGGGCCAGCCCGGTAAAGACCTGGTGCCAACGGCCAGATAAAGCCCATAGCATTCGCCGGGCTTCCGCTTGGTCGCTCGGTTTTCCCAAAATTTGCCCATCGAGCACCACGATGGTATCAGCCCCAATCACGAGGCGATCAGCGGTCTCCGGAGCGCGGGCCGTTAGGCGAAAAATGTCGTCCGCCTTCCCCCGCGCTGCCGCCACGACCTGCTCTGCCGGGGTGGTCGCCGGATCCACCTGCTCCCGTTCTTCAAAGGAACTGGCCATTACGGTAAAATCCAGGCCCAACATGGTAAGGAGTTCCTGACGGCGGGGCGAAGCGGAAGCAAGGATAATCGGATAAATCAAAACCACCTCCAGGCTGGGATTTTCACATATTTACTTTCACCGCGGCACCTGGGCCGGTGCCGCTAACGAGCCATTAATATTATTTCCCTATCCCACGGCCCTTTCCTGCTTTTTTGGGCCTTTAATCGTCTTCATTGGACACTTTTCTACGCAAATTTCACAGTTAGTACAGAGTTCGGGGTTGATCCGCGCTAAATTATTTTCAACCGGGATCGCCGCCGTGGGGCAGTTCTTGGTGCAGATCCGACAACCGATACAGCCTACCTTACAGACCGGCCGGACTGCCGCCCCTTTCTCCGTGTTCATACAGAGGACGGTCACCTTCTTCTCCGCCGGCCACAGGGTAATAATCTGGCGGGGACAAGCTTTCACACACAAGCCGCAACCGGTACATTTCTCCTCGTCGACCACAGGCAGACCGTTTTCCGACATTTCCATCGCCCCAAAGGGACAGACTTTGACGCAACTGCCCAGGCCAAGACAGCCATAGGTGCAGGCTTTGGCGCCCCCGCCCAGACTCTGGGCGGCCGCACAATCTTCCACGCCAAAATAGATGAAACGCTGCGCCGCTTCCTTCAGTCCGCCGGCGCATCTGACCCTTGCGATCTTCCGTTCGGCCGCGGTACTTTCCACCCCCATCACCGCCGCAATGGGGGCGTGGTCCTTCATGACGGGACACCCGGTCACCGGTGCCGTCCCGGCGGCAATCGCTTCCGCCAGTCCACGGCACCCCGGATAACCACACCCACCGCAGTTGGCGCCGGGTAGCAACTCCTCAATCTCATCGATCCGCGGATCGCTTTCCACCGCCAGTTTACGGGAAGCAACGGCCAGACCCAAGCCAAAGGCGGCCCCAAGCACCAACAGCACGGCAACGCCATGCAGAATAATACTTATACTTCCGGCTCCCATGTTGTCAACTCCTTCTTATAATCCTAGCAAAGCCGCAAGGTTAAACCCGGAAAAGCCCAGAAAAGCCATAGAAATCAGCCCGGCTGTAATCAAGGCAATCGGAAAACCTTCCATTGCTTTCGGTAGCGGCGCAAAAGCCAGTCGTTCCCGGATCCCGGCGAACAAGATGAGTAGTAACGAAAAGCCGAGGGCACCACCGATCCCATTGACCACCGATTGGAGGAAATTATAGTTCTC
>JAAZDX010000260.1 GCA_012512605.1 Bacillota bacterium | reverse complement strand
GTAAGACTCCGGGGTTATCCATACCTGGTAGCTTTAACGCAGATTCGCTGCGTTAAAGCTACGTGCAAGACAAGACGCGCCCAGACGGAGCAGGGGTAGAAAAAACCTTCAAAAAATGATGGCTTGGGCTTTTTTTCTAAATGGGAATATTCATAAGCATTGGCCGTGTTTTGGGTTGTAATTTGCTCAAATAAGCCATAATGCTTAAATATCCTTAAATATCCTTAAATATTAGTTTAAATGGGTGGAAAGGTTGGACAATGATAATATATAATTGTGGATGGTATGCCTTTTTTGCTGGGATGTTCTGTGAGCGAAAGCGTACAGCTTTTTGGCGTGTAGTTGAAGAACGAAGTTGGAGGCTGTGGGGAATGAAAAAACTACTCTGGGCGAAATTCAAAGAATCCTTTTTAGCGGTGCTGCCAATTATCGTTATCGTTTTAGTATTGACTTTGACAGTTGCACCAATGCCCTTTTATAGCATGGTTCTCTTTTTACTGAGCGCAATGATGATGATTCTTGGCATCACCCTCTTCAACCTTGGGGTTGATGTTTCTTTGATGCCCATTGGCGAACATGTCGGCTCCGGGTTGGTTAAGAGCAGAAACTTAAGACTGATTGTGGTCTTGACCTTTGTTATTGGCACTTTTATCAGCATCGCCGAACCGGACCTACATGTTTTAGCCGGACAAATCAGCGGGATCCCCAATGCTGTCATTATCGCTGCTGTTTCGGCTGGCGTTGGGATTGCTCTGGTCGGCGCCTTCCTCCGCATCCTGTTTCAGGTCCGCCTCGCCCAGCTCCTTGCCATCTGCTATATACTGGCCTTTATCTTATCCGGTTTTACCAGCAAAAATTTTTTTTCCATTGCATGGGAAGCAGGCGCGGTAACCACCGGCCCGATTATGGTCCCCTTTGTCATGGCCTTGGGACTTGGCTTGGCGTCGGTCCGGGGTGATAAAACCACGGAAGAGGACAGTTTCGGTTTGGTCGCCTTCTGTTTAGTCGGCCCTATTCTCACGATGCTGTTCCTAGGCCTCTTCTTTGAACCTTCCGGCGGAAGCGTCCTGGTCATTCCCGAGCTGCTATCGCTGGGCAATATCTTCCTCCTTTATCTGGCTAGTTTCCCCGAATATTTGGGGCAGGTGGCGCTTGCCCTCCTCCCGATCCTCCTGCTTTTTATCGTTTTTCAACTCGTCTCCCTTCGTCTCCGGAAAAAAACATTGCTTAAAATTTTGATCGGTACGGTCTATACTTACATGGGGCTTGTTCTGTTTCTAACAAGCGTTAATGTGGGTTTTATGCCCGTCGGATACCAATTGGGGGGATCTTTAATCACGAATGTGCCGCCTTGGGCCTTAATCCTGATCGGACTGGCCACCGGTTATTTTGTCGTAGCGGCTGAACCGGCGGTTTTTGTGCTAAAAGAACAGGTTGAAGAGATTACCGACGGCGCGATTCCCGGTCGCACCATGGGCATCGGCCTCTCCATCGGGGTGGCCGCCTCCGTTGGGCTATCCATGTTCCGGATCTTAACCGACACTTCCTTACTCTATTTTGTCATCCCCGGCTACATTATCGCCCTGCTCTTGGCGCGGATTGTTCCACCCCTCTTTACGGCGGTTGCTTTCGACTCCGGTGCCGTAGCTTCAGGACCTTTAGCCGCCACCTTTCTGTTGCCGCTGGCGATTGGGGCCTGTGAAACGGTTGGGGGTAACATCTTCACTAATGCCTTTGGCATCGTGGCGCTGGTTGCGTTGACCCCGGTACTCACCATCCAATGTTTTGGCCTGGTTTACCTGTTCAAAGCCAAACGGGCGGAGAAAGAAGTCATGATTCCGGTTGTCGAAGACTCGATTATTATATATGATAAAGAGGAAAACATACCGAAGAAATAAATGCTGATGGTTCGGCGGCCTTCCCGGCTAAATAACAAGCGGCCGGTAGATGATTGCCTTATTGAAGGGAACAGGGGGTACTAATATATGGTAGAAAAAGTGGAGCGTTACTTAGAAGCATTAATTACCATTGTCGATTATAGTCTGGGTAACCTGTTAAAAAAGATATATAAGCGGGATGAAGTACCGTTTTATCTCCTAAGTCATGGGTACGGCTCTGCCGATTCGGAAATCTATGAGCTGCTCGGCTTTGGCAGTCCAAAAAAACTAGTTGCCATCAGCATCCAGAGTACCAGCTTAACAAAGCAGATCCTTGCGCGCCTCCGCGAGCGGATTGATCTGTACAAGGCCGGAACGGGCATTGCCTTCACCATTCCTCTGGATAGTTCCAGCAGCGTCCTTTGGAAACTATGCCAACAAGCCAATAAGGATAATACATATATGGGAAGTGAGGATCAGACCATGGATTTAAAGGAACCCTATGCATTAATTGTTACCATTGTTAACCGCGGCCACTCCGACCTGGTGATGACCGCTGCCAAAACGGCTGGTGCCACCGGCGGAACGCTCCTGCACGGCTTGGGGTTAGGTTCAAAAGAAGCGGAAAAATTCCTTGGCATCACGATCCAACCAGAAAAAGATGTGATCCTTATCCTGGCCCCCCAAGCGAAAAAGCCCCAGATCATGGAGAAAATCACCCATGATGCCGGATTAAACACCACCGGTCGTGGAATCTGTTTCTCCCTTCCGGTTAACAACGCCCTGGGCCTGATTGACCAGGATTAATCCATAACCGACTTTACGAACGCACTGTGGTTACCGCGGACGGCATGACCAATCACGTACCACGCCGATCGATGCAAAAAAAGAAGCTATCCTCGGGGATAGCTTCTTTTCTACTGTTCCCAACCGACCTGTAAGCCGAGTTCTGTACCGACTACCCACGGCAGTCGGCGGTAACCATTTATCTGGGACGACAGTTGCCTGCCGCCTCATGCGACCGTACCCGAGGGTAGAACGGGCCATTCTTGCGTCTGCCGGGCAGACGCCCACTCCTATTCGGTCTAGCTCCAGGTGGGGTTTACCAAGCCGGTTAATCACTTAACCGCTGGTGCGCTCTTACCGCACCTTTTCAGCTTTGCCCCGGACCAGCATTGCTGCACCCGGTCGGCGTTTCCTTTTCTGTGGCACTTTCCTTGAGGTCACCCTCACTGGACGTTATCC
>JAAZDX010000259.1 GCA_012512605.1 Bacillota bacterium | reverse complement strand
TCGGCAGCGGCAAGGGCCATATGTTCAATGACAATCCCCAGGTCAACATCACAATGGTCTTTACCATCTGCCCGCTTCCAGGAGACAGAATGATCACCACAGGCGACAATAACAACTGGTGCCTTTTTAAACCAATCTCTGGGATAGGTCTCAGCTACTTTGCTTTTTATTTTTTCATCAGTAAGGACAATGAAGTGCCAGGGTTGTATATTGCAGGCCGAAGGGGCGTTCCTGGCCGCCTCAAGGACCTGAAGGAGTTTTTCCCGTTCCACCGGCCGGTCTTCAAATTTCCGGACAGAATGCCTCTTCTTTGTCAGCTCCAAAAATGACATTCAAAATCCCTCCTAATAATTGTCTTGATTGTGGTTCGCAAATTTCCAGCGGGACCCGCCAGATTATTATGGTTTGCTAAAGGATCTCTTTCTAATAGGGCATTTACAGGTTTTCCGAACCACTTACTATTTCGGAGTCTTGATGGCTTTTCCTTTTTGCAGAGTGTATACTAATTATGCTTCCTCCCCCTAATCTAAAATTTCCTTTAAGAACATTCGTAGTTTTTACTCTTTATGATATGATATCAATGGGCCAAACTAAATTAATGGCAAATAATAACGGAAAATCTTATATGAGGGGGCAAGCTTTTGAAAGGTGTAATCTTTGATATGGACGGCGTTGTTATTGATAGTGAGCCTATACACGTTAAATTGGAAAGAGAGCTCTTGGAGGAATCTGGCGGCGATTATTCGAAAATAAAAACTGCCGATTTTATGGGAACCACTGACGTCCATCTGTGGGGTACTTTTAAAGAACTATTTAATCTCGAACTTTCTGTGGAAGAATTAATAGAAAAAAAACGGACAAGATTTATCGAAAATCTTGACCAAATACCTCTAGTGGAGAATGTATTAGCGTTCATGGCAGCCTTACATGATAGCGGTTGTCGGTTAGGACTGGCTTCCTCCAATAATGAAAGATCGGTAGAAGCGGTAAAAAATAAATTTGGCCTGGCGAAATATATTGATGTATTTATCCATGGCGAAGCGGTTTCCAAAGGGAAGCCTGACCCAGAAATATTCCTTATTGCTGCCAAGCAGATGGGTTTGAAGCCAGAGGATTGTATCGTCATTGAAGACACTAAAAATGGTGTGCTGGCCGCGAAAGCTGCGGGGATGAGATGTATCGGCTTTCAGAATAAAAACTCCGGAAAGCAAGATTTGTCGGCAGCTGATTTAGTTGTAAGCAGTTATCAGGATTTAACGATCGAAATGATGAAAAACTTATTCGAATAAAAGCTTATAGACAGCCTTTAAACGAATCGAAACTCCGCGTATCAGGAAGGTGTAAAATGCGTGAGACGATTTTTACGACTGAACGGTAGAGGTGTACGTAAACTCGTGCGGAGTTATCAACGGCTTGGGATAAAGGATTTGACTTATAAACCCCATCAAGACGGACGGCATGAGATGCTTAATGAGATTTAGTCGTAACGAGGTCATAGGGGATCTGCTTAACTGGTTGGATCAGCGGACAGTTAAGCCGAAGGAGATCCGGAGGTTGTAGTATAATTAGAGCAGCAACCAGAGGGGACGGAGAGGAAATGGAGACCATCGATCTGCACGGAATGACGCGGGAAGAAGCGGAAGAAACATTGGAACGGCGGCTTTTAAGCGCCTTTCAGTATGGAGATCGAATTGTCTGTATCATCCACGGCCAAGGGAAACACAGCGCCCATTTTCCGGTCCTAAAGTCTTTTGTCCGGCGGTGGTTGAAAGAATCGGAATTCGCCCGTACTTACGTGGAGACCGTCTATCGTGGTGAGGAGGGCTCCCCTTATACCCCACCGAATCCGGGCGAGACGGTGGTCCGGTTGAAGGGGGAGACGGCCATTGGCGCGGACGAAGAGATCGATTGGGTGGCGGAAGAGGAGGAGTGGGCGGCCCGGAAACAAGCAAAGACAATAAAAGCCCAGCGTCGCCGGGCTTCGCGCAAGCGGTCCTTTCACCATTAATAGAGGAAAGAAGTAAGCAAGTAAAACAGAACTGTGCCGAGGAGCACCAAGAGACTGGGTTTAAAGAGCTTGGTGAGGGTCGGTGCGAGTTCGGCCCCAAAATACTCGTTGGAGACCAAAAGACAGACATGAACCGGGGAAAGCATAACTCCGATCATCCCAAAACCTTGTGCTAACACCATAGCGGCAAGTATAGTTCCAAAGCTCGGGTCCGCCCCCAGAAGACTGATGACAATCGGAAAACTAGCACCAATGTAACCAACGGCTAACCCGGTTGCTAAGGCGCTGACAAAAGGAATCAGCATAATCATTAACACAACGGGGATCCCAAAGGCCGTCAATTCACTGCTGAAGCGGGCGACCAATGGCGTCCCGTCGGGCAGTTTTGACCCGATAAAGGCCCCGTAGACCTGAATCATCGACATCTGTACCGCCAGGACGAGGAATTTCCGCTGGACCAATATTTTTTGCCACTGGGCCGCTGTTAATGGGCGGAGATGTTGCAACCAAAGGATAGCGCCGATGATCCCAAGCCCGATCGGGAGGTAGTTATTGTTGCCCCGTATGGAGACCGGGATCAGCTGATAAATAATGTAG
>JAAZDX010000022.1 GCA_012512605.1 Bacillota bacterium | reverse complement strand
TCGCCCGCAACATGGTGGATGACCCCTTAATCTTTCAGGAAGCATGGTTGGCCGATGTTCCACTCCTGACTGATGATTACGCGCCGGTCGATACCTTAAACCACCCGCTCTTGTGATGGATGAGGCGGTGGAACTTTTTTAAGTAAATTATGCTATAATTGGAATGATCTATCCGGGCTTTTCTGGTTCATCGATTGATTAGGAGGATTGTAATGAAAAAAGTCACGTGTTTGTTGTTGTGTGTCCTTTTATTACTAATGACAGCGTCCCAAACGTTAGCAAGTGTAAACCAGGCCAGTCTTTCGGCGGAAACGCTTCTCGGCAACCTGGCGCAGGCAAAGAAGACGGAACGGACTATTGGTGGGGTTACGGCAACAGCCTTTGGGGTCGGGACCGGGATTTTTGTTTCTTCCCTTTCTTCCAATGGGAAGTTGACCGAGAATGATGTAAAAGCTTTAAAGACGATTGGATATTTTGGTGCTGGGGTCCTGGTCGGATCGGGTATTATTGCTTTGGCCATGCCTTCAGAAGCGGAAAACCATTACCGGGATGTAAAAATCATTGAGGACCCGCTTGCGCGGGAGAATGCGGCCTATAGTAGTCTGGTCTTCTGTGCGGAAAAGGCCAAAAGAGAACGATTAATTAACGGAGCTGTATCAGCTGCGGCTGCTTTATATTTCTTGTTTTCTGAACCCAATTACTATTACGAGACCAATTATTATACATACAATGGTCTGCTCTTTGCCGCTGGTGCTGGCGCAAGTTTCTTGGTTAAAAGTGTGGAGGAGAAGATGCTGGACCAGTACCACCAGGGACGGGGCTTTAGTGAGAATGCTGGGCAATATTTTCCCAATCTGAAGTTGAGTTGGTCACCGAATGGCCGTGTTACTGCGGCTTACAGCTATCAGTTTTAATAATTTGCGCCGGAGCTGGTCCGGCTTTTATAACAAAAATAAGACGGGTCAGGTTCTTCCAGTCCTGTCTTATTGCTGGTAAAACCCTGTTTGGGCAGGAATTGAAGCCTCCGGTTTGGAATAGACACTTAAAACCTATATGGAGGCTAGAAGATGAAAAAGACCAGGATCATAGTTGTTTTCGCACTACTTCTTATAACCATGAGTTGCAGTTTGGTCTGGGCCGGTGCGACGGTGAAACTCGGGTTCGAGCCGGGCGGCGATCTTTCGACTAATATCAGCGGTTATACGTTGGGATATGGGGTTGATTCCGGTGTTTCTGTTGCCGGTGAATATCTTATTGCCCTCAATGACAAGGTGGAAGTCGGCGGTGGGCTGGAGTACCAATTAAATCGGAACGTTCGGGGGTTAGAGACTGGTTTTAGCTTTATTCCGGTCTACGGGATGGCAAAAGTAAAAGCCCCATTTAGCACCGGTCTGAACACCTATTTTACCGCTAAAATCGGCTATAATTATCTGACGCTCGATGAAAAGGTGGCCGGTTTTGATTACGGTGGTGGTTTATACTACGGGATCGGTTTTGGGATTGATCTGAATGACAAGTTTACGGTAGATGCGGAATATGCGGTACACGAAGGTGAACTGGGCTATATCCTGAAACAGCCCTTTGACTATTCGAAGGTCCGGTTTGGCGTCGGTTATAAATTCTAAGGAACCGAAAGCGACTCGGAAATGAAAAGCTCCCTTTAGGGTAAGCGGTTGCTCGAAACTGCCACCCTGAAGGGAGCTTTTTTATGGGTAAAAAACGGGCTTAACGCAAAGAGCAATCTTTCGTAACTTGCCAAAAGCGGCAGATTAATTTATGATAATGACAATGACCAGCTTAAAAAGGTAATTATTTATTGCGTTTCCGGTGGAGAGGTGAGAACAGTAAAGCGTCACACTTTTTTAATGGGGATGAAGAGTGGTCTGCCGATTGCTTTCGGTTATCTTCCGATCGCCGTTGCCTTTGGTTTGCTAGCGAAGGCAAATGGACTGTCCGCGGTGACGAGCGTTCTGATGTCGGCCCTGGTTTTTGCGGGGGCTAGCCAATTTATTGCTGTTAACCTGTTGGCGACGGGGATTGGTTGCGGGGAGATCATCATCACTACTTTTCTGGTGAATATGCGGCACTTTTTAATGAGCGCCACCTTAACCCGGCACCTAGGCCCCCAACCGCCAAAAACAAAAGCATTAGTTGCTTTTGGCATTACTGATGAGACCTTTTCGTTGGTGGTGATGCAGCCGGAGCATAATCGGTTTCCTGGATTTGTTGCGGGCGTAAATACCGCTGCTTATTTAGGCTGGGTTTTGGGGACCGCTGTCGGTGCCGTGCTGGTTAACGGGTTGCCTGCCATCTTACAGTCCAGTATGGGCTTGGCCTTGTACGCGATGTTTATCGGATTACTAATTCCTGGGCTCAAAGGATCCAAGGCTAATTTGGCCATCTTCGGTTTGACGTTGGCCTTGAGCGTAGTGGCGTATTGGGGCCCGTCGTGGCTGACGGCGATCGGCAAAGGCTGGAAGATCATGATCATAACGGTGGTTGCCTGTAGTTTAGGGGCGCTGCTGTTTCCTGAGGAGGAAAAGAAAGATGCAAGATAGCCAAGGTCTTTTGCTGGTGCTGGGGATGGCGGTTGTGACCTATCTGCCGCGTTTGCTGCCGATGCTCCTGGTGTCGACGGATAAGCTTCCCCCCTTCCTTAAACGGTTCTTTGATTTTGTTCCTTATGCCGTCTTGACAACCCTGATCTTTCCCGAGATTCTTTTTTCGACCGCGCAGCCGGCTTCGGCCGCTGCCGGTGGACTCATCGCTTTCAGTCTCGCGTATTACGGAAAGAACCTTTTTCTCGTAGTTGCGGGGGGGATTGGCGGGGTCTTCTTGTGGGAATTGCTGTTTTAAAAGTGGCGGGGCGATGGATAGAGAGGAGGATTACTAATGGAAGTTTTTCTTGATTGTTTACCTTGTGTTCTACGTCAGGTTTTGGAAGCCTCCCGTTTAGCGACGGACCGCTTTGAAGTTCAGGAAGCGATTATGGAAGAAGCCACGGCGCTACTGACTGAATACCGCAAGTTCCGGAATGCGCCGGAGCTGGGTGGAAGGATGCATCAGCTTGTAAAGAAACATACCGGTGTTCACGACCCTTACCGGCAGGTTAAGGCGGAAAACATCCGTGATGCTTTACGAGTCTATCCTTTTCTTGAGCGCTATCTATCGGAACAAGTGGACCCATCGGATCGGCTTTATTGGGCCTTAAAAATCGCCGCGACCGGTAATATTATCGATGCGGCAGTCGGAAGCGAAGCCGACTTCATGAAAAATCTTGAAGCGGAATTGGTTAAGCCGTTTGCGGTCTGCGATCTAACCCGTTTCCAAGAAGAACTGGAACGGGCGGAAAATCTGCTAATTATCGGTGATAATGCCGGTGAGACCGTCTTTGACCGTCTCCTAATGGATTATCTGTCGGACCTTGAGATCACTTACGCGGTCCGTGGGGAACCGGTGATCAATGATGCCACCGTGGATGATGTCCGCGCCTCTGGCTTTGACCCACGGATTAAGGTTGTTTCGACCGGAACAACGACCCCCGGGTTAATCCTGGAGGAGTGTACCGAGGAGTTTGTTACCTTGTTTTACCAGGCCGACCTGGTGATCAGCAAGGGACAGGGTAACTATGAAGCCTTAATGGAAGAGGAGGGCCGTGGTCTTTTCTTCCTTTTAAAGGCTAAGTGTCTGCAGGTGGCTGAGATCCTAGGTGTTCAGGTTAATAACTATGTTTTTAAGTGGCATTGCCGATAAACGGAGGGGTTCGGGGGAATATTAAACGGGAAGACCAAGTAGGAGACGAGGTAAGAAATTGTTACGGGATAAATTAATCTTTGGCGCTCTGGCCGGGGTCGTTGCTGATCTGGTGATGAGTATTCCCGAGCTTGCGCTGTGGAAACTGAAAATTCTTGGCCACCCCCTCTTTCACCATGCGGGTAGTTTGCTATTGCCACTGGAATACGTCCATGGGAACTTCCTGGGCGCATTTTTAGGGTTTATTGCGGGTAAAGTTTATAGCGCTTTCCTTGGGAGCGTCTTTATCGTGCTTCTAGTTTATACCGGAGACCGTTACTTCCGAACAAAAGGCCTGATTTACGGGGCCTTACTCTGGCTGGCTTCCTATAGCGGACTGGCGTTATTACCCATCATTAAACTGAGTGCCCACCCGCGGACTCCCGTGGAAGTGTTCCTTTATCTCCTTCTCCACCTTCTTTTTGGGCTTGCCCTCGGTATTATAGCTCAGTCGTTTGACTGGCAACCAAAAG
>JAAZDX010000021.1 GCA_012512605.1 Bacillota bacterium | reverse complement strand
CTTCCGTATGGGGGCTGGAGTACCCGATATAGTCCTCATTTTTAAAGGCGATCTCCGGGTCGCACATGAAGTTGATGAAGAGTTCGGCTGCGGCCTTGTTCTTACTGGTCTTGGGAATGACCATGGCGTCAACCCATAGATTGCTCCCCTCCGAGGGGAGAGCATACTCCAGATCCGGGTTTTCCCATTTCATATAGACCGCATCTCCCGACCAGACGACGGCTAAAGCTGCTTCGCCCGCAATCATTTTGTCCTTGACATCATCACCGACGTAAGCTAGGACTAACGGCTTTTGTTTGATTAGTGCTTGTTTTGCCGCTTCCAATTCATCCAAATTCCGGGTGTTCATGTCGTAGCCGAGCATCTTCAAGGCGACGCCGATGGAATCCCGCTGGCTGTCAAGCATCAAGATCTGTTTACTATATTTTTCGTCCCAAAGAATCCGCCAACTGGTGACTGGCTCATCAACCATGGTTTTATTATAAAGAATACCGACGGTTCCCCACATATATGGGACGGAGTATTCGTTTTCCGGGTCATAATCAAGGTTCTTGAAGCGGTCGGCGATGTATTTAAAGTTGGGGATATTGCTTAAATCCAGTTTATGCAGCATGTCTTCCTTAATCATCCGTTCGATGGTGTAGTCGGAAGGGAAGAGAACATCGTAGTCCGCCCCGCCGGACTTGATCTTGACATACATATCTTCGTTGGTGCTAAAAGTATCGTAATTTACTTTAATGTCGTGAGTTTCTTCGAAAAGGTCAATCACCGATTCGTCAATATAATCTCCCCAGTTGTATACGTTCAGCACCACCCGTTTGTCCCGGCCGCAAGACGACAAGGTTATGACGAATGCGGCTAAGAGGATCGCCGTCAGCAGGACACCGCTTTTTTTCACCATTTTTGTTCACTCCTTTTTTCGATGTTCACCGGATGTTCGCATATTGACAATTACTAACAAAAGAAGGACCGTAATAAAGAGCAGGGTCGATAGGGCGTTAATCTTTGGATTTATTCCACGCCGTGCCATCGAATAAACAATGATCGAAAGGGTGGAGACCCCGGAACCGGTAGTAAAGAAACTGATGACGAAATCATCAATGGAGAGGGTAAATGCGAGCAGCAGTCCGGTAACGACCCCCGGCATAATCTCCGGGAGAATAACTTTCCTGTAGGCGTAAAGGGGGGTAGCCCCCAGATCTAAAGCAGCTTCATAAAGGTTCTTGTCCAGCTGTTTCAGTTTGGGTAGGACGGAAAGGATAACATAGGGAATGTTAAAGGTAATATGGGCCAATAGTAAAGAGATAAACCCAAGCCGGACATTGGCGAAGATAAATAAGAGCATTAAAGATAAGCCAGTGACGATATCCGGATTGACCACTGGGATATAAGTTAGGTTCATAACGATCTTCCGTTTCAGCTTCTTCATGTTGTGAATCCCAATGGCGGCGGCTGTCCCAATCACCGTGGCAATGGTGGAAGAGAGAACGGCAATAATTACCGTATTATAAAGCGCTTTCATAATCTGCCGGTCTTGGAAGAGTTCCAGGTACCATTTTAGGGTAAACCCCGTCCAGTTTCCCCTTGACTTGGAAGCGTTAAAGGAAAAGACCAGGAGGATCAGGATGGGCGCGTACAAAAAAAGATAGATCAAAGCAGCGTAGGTTTTTTTTAGAAACCGGGTCAAAAGAGCCCACTCCCTTCATTTTCCTTTTCGTACTTGGACATAACCCCGATGCTTAAAAGGATGACCAGCATCATCACCATGGAAATGGCCGAGCCAAAATTCCAATCACCCACCAACAAGAACTGTTGTTCAATCAAGTTCCCAATCAGAGTGAACTGGCCACCCCCCAGAAGACGAGAGATGACAAAGGTGGTTACCGCCGGCATGAAGACCATGGTGATTCCGGAAAGCACCCCGGGTAAGCTCAGCGGGAAAATAACTTTACGGAAAACCGTAAACCCGTCGGCCCCCAGGTCTTCGGCGGCTTCAATCAGGCTTTTATCGATCTTGCTGAGTACCGAATAGATGGGGAGGACCATAAAGGGAAGAAAATTATAGACCATCCCTAAAACAACCGCTTCTTCCGTATAGAGTAGATTGAGGGGTGCCAATCCCACCCACGAAAGGAAGGTGTTGAGCAGGCCCCTTCTTTCCAAAAGGGTCATCCAGGCGTAAGTGCGGAGCAGGAAGTTCATCCACATCGGCATGACAAAGAGAAAGACCATGGCCTGCTTCCGTTTAAAGCCATTTCCGGCCAAGATCATGGCCATCGGATAACCCAAGAGCAGACAAATCACCGTACTGATTAAGGCTAACTTAACCGAACGCAGGAGTACTCTCAGATAGATTGGCTCCATAAACCGCTGGAAATGCTCAAAGGTAAAACGGAGTCCTTCCTCCGTCCGGGTGGTCACACTATAAAAGAGCACCAGGAGGAGGGGGAGAAAGATAAAGAGGAGTACCCAAAGGAGATAGGGAGAACTGAGCCAATTTTTTTTCATTTTATGGCCACCTTTTTCATGAAGTGAATGGCATCGGGGAGAATCTTGAGCCCGACTTTCGCCCCGACCGGTGCCATGACCGTACTGTGGATCTTCCAACGGAAGGCCGTACTGTCAACCAGCATCTCATAGTGTACTCCTTTAAAAGTTACGGTTTTAACTTCCCCTTTAAGTGCGCTTTCTTCTTCGGCTACCACTTGAATATCTTCCGGGCGAATTACCACATCAACCAATTCCATTTCGGCAAAGCCCCGATCAACACAGTTAAACTGCAAACCGGCAAACCGAACCAAATAGTCGCGGAGCATCACGCCGTCGATGATATTACTTTCGCCGATAAAGTCGGCGACAAAAGCGTTTTTCGGTTCATTGTAGATGTCGATGGGGGTTCCAATCTGTTGAATGGTTCCATCTTTCATCACCACAACGGTGTCGGACATGGAAAGGGCTTCTTCCTGGTCATGGGTGACATAGACAAAAGTGATGCCCAGTCGTTGCTGCATATTCTTCAGCTCAATCTGCATCTCCTGACGCAATTTCAGGTCAAGGGCACCCAAAGGTTCGTCTAGGAGCAAGACCTCCGGCTCATTGACCAAGGCACGGGCGATGGCTACCCGTTGCTGTTGTCCGCCGCTTAAGGAATCAATCTCCCTTTGTTCGAAGCCGGCCAGGTTAACCAGGCTGAGAATGGTTCGGACTTTTTGTTCGATCGTCTTTTTTTCAACTTTTTTGATCTTCAACCCAAAGGCAACGTTTTCAAAGACGTTCAGATGGGGGAAGAGGGCGTATTTTTGAAAGACCGTATTGACCCGTCGTTTATATGGAGGCAGATCATTGATTTTCACTCCGTTAAAAAGCAGGTTGCCGCTGGTTGGTTCCTCAAATCCGCCAATAATGCGGAGGGTCGTTGTTTTCCCACAACCGCTCGGCCCGAGCAGAGTCAGAAACTCATTCTTGCGGATATAAAGGTTGATATTTTTTAGCGCTTCCGTCCCGTTATAATCCTTGCAGATGTCGACCAGATGGATGATGTTTTGCTGCATTCCACTACCCCCCACGTTAGTTAGTTATTTTTCCCAAAATCAACCGTTAAAAACTGGGTGGAGTCGAAACCCAAAGCACTTTCGCGTTGGTTGATCCCGGATTCGAAAGATAATGGCTGACGACGGCCTTAAAGTAGAAGCTCTCGTTCTTCCTGGCCTTAAAGACCTGTTTACCCAGATGGAGATTGACGGAACCGGCTAAAACAAAACCAAACTCTTCGCCATCGTGGGGGGCGTAGATTTTGGTGGCCCCTCCAGGTTCGAGATTGATCAGGATGGGTTCCATCCGGTTTTTCTGGGAATTGGGCACAATCCAATGGATCTGGTGCTTTAGTTCCGGGTTTTCGCGGATAAAAATATCGTCTCTTTTAAAAACAATTTTTTCGTCCACCGTTTCGTTAAAGAATTCCTTAATGTTCGTTCCTAAACATTCCAGGATATCAAGTAATGTCGTGATCGAGGGGGAGGTCAGATCCCGCTCCACTTGCGAAATGAAACCTTTCGATAACTCACAACGATTGGCTAGTTCTTCTTGGGTCAGTTGGTTCCTAATTCGTAGGCGCTTGATTTTTTCTCCGATTTTCATGACCTTCATCCTTGCCGAATTTTAATTAAATTAAACTCCAAGTTTACCATAGCTAAACCAAAACAACAAACATAATTATAAGCAGATTGGCGAGAAGAGTCAAGGACTTTTTTATACTTTTCTTCGCGGGTAAGTTGTAAAATTAATTGCCTAATTGCCTTATAATATATGTTGTTGGTTTTGTTGGTACAGGAAAAGCCGGGGTATTTTCGTGGGAAAGGAATCGGCACAAAAGAAGGTATAATTTGATCATGCGCGAATTAATATTAACTAGAGGGGAGGGCATACTTACCAAACCTTCGCAATAACCACAATAACTTGCGGTTAGGCACAACAACTGGTCTGAATTAGGCATATGCTTAAAATCATGTCTTTCCTTTATGTTTTATGATTCAATTAAGTAAGGAGGGGTTTAAATGAAAGAAACAGCATTACGTGGCCTCTTAGGGACAATCTTATTCAGTGCTTTTGCGGTAATTGCTGTATTTTTCCTGTTAAATCCATTGGTAAAGGACACCACCGAAACAATAGTGGTCAATACGCATAAGATCTATATTAACTTTGGTTGGATTAAAGGATATGGTGGTACATTACTAATTACTTTCGTCTTGATGATCTTATTCATGAATAAACAGCAGGTGTGGCCTTTAATCCTTGGTTTGGTTTTAGGCTCGATTCCCTTGCTGGAGCAGTACCGCATGCCTGGGGTGGCCCAGGTGATGAATGTGTTCGGTAAATCTGCCACCACCAGTATCCAAGCTTACATTCCTCATCTGGCGGTACTCCTTGGCGCCCTTTTGGTTATGGCGCTGCTCAAGATCGCAAACCGGATCTTAAAATAATCTCCATCCAAATGAATTACCTATCAAAAAAGAGGAGCGCTTTCCCTTAAGCAACAAGGGTATGCTCTCCTCTTTCTCTATTATGAACGGGACAAGCTGGCGCTAATATGGTCATAAAACCTTCCAGATTCCCGGGTCTTCGTAACCTAAACGCCAAATGGCGACCCCGCGCAGGTTGTACTTGTCAACCAATTCTAGTTTGGCCGCAGTACTTCGGCGGTTTTCATACCATACTTCGTGGCGTACCCCGCCTTTGGTATAGGTGAAATAGGGTGTTTTATACTCTTCGTGCCATTTGGGAACCACCTTGTGTTGATTGATTAAGGATTGAATTGCCGCGTAGTTTAAAGCTCGTCCGGAACGGTCGTTCCAGTCGTAACCATAGGCGGCAATGCCCATGACCAGTTTCTGCGGGGCGAAATAACGGAGCGCATAAGTCAAGACGCTGTCGACCCAAGCTTGGGAAGCGACGGGACCAGCCGGCCCGCCCGCATAATGTTGATCATAAGTCATCAGGACTGCTAAATCCAGATAGGGGGCGATTGCTTGATAGTCATACGCACCCGACCAAGCGGACCATTCTTCCGCCGCTGTTTTTGCGGGTAGGGCGGCGGTGACCAGTAAATTGTTGGCTCGTAAAGTGGCGGCCAGTTCTCGGAAAAAGGCGGTCAAATAAGGCCGGTCGGCCGGCGGGACCCCTTCAAAATCGATATTAACCCCAGAGTACCCGTTGTCCTTTAGCAGATTAAGGATTTCCCGGATCGCCGTACTCCGGGCGGTTTTATTTCTCAAAAGGGAGCTTACCGTCTGTTTGCTAAAGGTAGAAGAAGAATCAATGTTCGTCACGACCGCAAGGATCTTCACGCCTGTACTCTTGGCCGCCTGGATCAACTGGGGTTTGGTCTGACCACTGACTTTTCCGTCTTTGTCAACCCGGTAGAAAAAAGGGGCGATGGTCGTAATGATGCTGGTATTTTGCGTGAATGAATTTAAAGCGCGGGGATCGCCCTTATAGCTTTCCGCATAGTAGCCAAAGACTTCCCGTTGTTGAAAGGTCGCTGGAACCGTAACATAACCGGGCTTTGCGGCCCATTTCACAATCCAGCCAGAATGGCCTTGCCCGTCGTTTACT
>JAAZDX010000258.1 GCA_012512605.1 Bacillota bacterium | reverse complement strand
GGCACGGGGTTCAGTAATACCTTTAAGAGTATTGGGATCGTCATTATTCTTGGCGCACTGATTGGTACTTTATTGGAAAAGAGCGGTGCTGCCTTGAAAATGGCCGACACTGTAGTGCGTTGGGTAGGAAAGAACAATCCCGAACTGGCGATGTTAATTATGGGGTGGATCGTATCCATTCCGGTCTTTTGTGACAGTGGCTTTGTCATCCTAAACCCCATTCGAAAAGCTTTGGTCAAGCGGACAAGGAAATCATCAGTGGCCTGTACAGTCGCCCTGTCGTTTGGTCTGTACATTGCCCATTGCTTTATTCCTCCAACCCCGGGACCGATTGCGGCCGCCAACACTCTATATCAAGGGCTCGGTCAGGAAACCAACCTTCTGTTGGTGATTGTCATGGGCCTTCTGGCCTCAGTCTTACCGATGCTGGCTAGCTACATCTTTGCCAAAGCCATCGGGAAAAAGGTGAGAGCAAACGATGAGGCGGATCTCGATGGTGAAATCACTCAGACCTATGAAGAGTTGGTAGCCAGTTACGGGAAGCTTCCCAGCGCTCTTGCCTCTTTTGCGCCGATCGTAGTGCCCATTTTGTTGATGGCTCTTTCGTCCATCTTGGCGATGGTCCGTATCCCGAGTCCCCTCTTTACCTTCTTGGGGACACCGATTATTGCTATTGCCGTGGGTGTCGTTTTAGCCCTGTTCCCGTTGGCGAGCCAAAATAAGATGGGAAATTTTCAGGAGCTCACTAATAAAACCCTGGAGGTAACAGGACCGATCCTATTTATTACCGCCGCCGGCGGGGTGCTTGGTAACGTTATTGCCTCCACTTCCATGGTAGATTTTATTAAAGAAAGCGCCGGAGCTATCTCTTTGTTAGGCTTGATGTTCCCCTTCTTGTTATCAGCCGTTCTGAAGACGGCGCAAGGTTCCTCCACGGTTGCCCTGGTGACCACCGCGGGCATCGTGGCACCCATGCTGTCCACAATTGGGCTGGGGACTCCGGCCTTGGCTGCCTTGACCGTGATCGCCATTGGTGCCGGTGCCATGACGGTTTCCCATGCGAATGACAGTTATTTCTGGGTGGTTACGAACTTCGGCGGAATGAAAGTGGAAGATGGATACAAAACCCAAACCTTGGGCACGCTGATTGTAGGGATCGCCTCGATCATCAATGTCTACCTCATTTATTTCTTTATTCGGTAGTGAGTTTGTCGATCGCGCGGCTTACTAAATCGCTCACGCCAGCTACATTGATTAACGACGGGAGTTTAATCAAAGCTGGGTGAACCGACCATCTTTCCCGAAAGCTGATAATCTAAAGCGTTGTGAGTCGGTAAGTTTAAGAGGCGCCAAAGCATTGTCCGATGCTTTGGCGCTGTTTATAGCAAGTAATAAGGAGGGATATCCCTTTTGAGTTTACGAAGAGACGCCCAAAAGATTATTGATGCGGCGATCACTGCCGCCCTGCCGGATACGGCGGTTAAAAAAGCCCTAAAAGGGGTGGCCTTTCCTGATGGGAAATTGGTGCTGGTGGCCATCGGTAAGGCGGCCTGGTCCATGTCAAAGGCGGCTTGTGAACTATTAGCAGACCGAATCAGTGACGGCGTGGTGATCACCAAGTATGATCACGCCCAAGGGGATCTGCCCAACATCCGGATCTTTGAAGCGGGACATCCAATTCCCGATGCGAACTCTTTTTCCGCGACAGAAGAGGCGATCAAGCTTGTTCAAGGCCTAACCGTAGAAGATACAGTCTTGTTTCTGGTCTCCGGTGGGGGCTCGGCTTTGTTTGAAAAGCCACTGGTCTCTGAAGAAGTACTTAAGGACCTAACCGAACAGCTCCTGGCCTCCGGGGCCAATATTACGGAAATAAACACGATCCGTAAACGTTTGTCCGCAGTTAAAGGCGGGAAATTCGCTAAGCTGTGCGAACCGGCGCGGGTTTTCTCCGTGGTCCTTTCGGATATAATCGGTGCTCCCCTCGACATGATCGCTTCCGGACCGGCTTATCCCGATCGCTCCACCAGCCAAGAGGCTTTGGCGATTGTCCAAAAGTATGGGTTGGTAATCTCCGAAGAAGTGGAAAAACTGCTGCGTATAGAGCCCCCGGCTTCACTAACAAACGTGACTACTAAGATTACCGGGAGTGTGAGCCAGCTTTGTGCCGCGGCGGAGAAAACATGCCGGGAATTGGGCTATAGGCCTACGATTTTAAGCGCCAGCCTCAGCTGTCAGGCAAGGGAAGCCGGAAGTTTTTTGGCGTCAATTGCCCAGTACCATCATGACTCCGATCAGTCCTTGGCCTTTATCGCCGGAGGCGAAACCGTCGTCCACTTAAGGGGAAAGGGTAAGGGCGGGAGGAATCAAGAATTAGCCTTGGCTGCGGCCGAAGGGATTTCCGGCCTGGAAAAGGTGGCGGTGTTTTCCGTTGGTTCGGATGGGACCGACGGTCCTACGGATGCCGCAGGTGGCTACGTGGACAACAATACTAAACAGAAACTTAGCGAAAAAGGGATTAATATCTTTGAGGTTCTGGAAAACAACGATGCTTACCACGCTTTACAGGCCGTGGATGGACTGGTGATCACCGGGCCCACCGGTACCAACGTTAATGACTTATCGGTTTTGTTGATCAAAAGATAACCCGGTATTAGCGTTTGATCTAATACTCAGGCTCATGGTGATTCGCAAAGGGGTTTAAGGACTTTCTTGTCAGATTCACCTAAGTAGAGCCTGGGTATTCTTTATCATTGCCGTGGACGTCCATCTATCTACAGACTATTTTTATGGCTTATAATCTGGTGCGTCTTGTGATGGGGGCAAAAGATCTTTAGCGGGAAGATGGGAAATTTTTGCCTATGTATGCAATACATGCTAAAATAAAAGAGATCAAGGTGGACATAAGGAGCACTTTGTCATTTATCTTCTGCATAAGTCCTAAATCCGATGCTGTAATCAGGAGGGACGAGATGGCAAATAAAATGACGCTGAAAGACAAAATTACGCTTTGTGATGGGAAAAACTTCTGGGAAACTAGGGACTTCCCGGAATACGGGATTCCGTCGATGTTCATGTGCGACGGACCCCATGGTTTACGCAAACAGGAAAATTATGGTGACCATATGGGTATCCACGATTCGCGCCCTGCAACCTGTTTTCCCACGGCGGTATCAACCGCCTGTAGTTGGGATGAGGAGTTGCTTGGCCAAATCGGCGCGGCAATTGCGGCCGAAGCGGCGGAACAGGGTGTGGGTGTTTTCCTCGGTCCTGGCGTCAATATCAAACGCAACCCCTTGTGTGGCCGGAATTTTGAGTATTTCTCCGAGGATCCTTACTTAGCCGGGAAACTAGCGGCCAGTTTTATTAAAAATGCGCAAAAAAACGGTATTGGCACGTGCGTGAAGCACTTTGCCTGTAACAATCAGGAGTATCGCCGTTTGCACTCCGATTCGATTCTGGACGAGCGGACGCTGCGGGAGATTTACCTGACTCCTTTCGAGATTGCGGTCCGCGGGGGAAAACCTAAGACGGTCATGTGTGCTTACAACAAAATTAATGGGACATACTGCAGTGACCATGTGGAGCTCCTAACCGGTATTTTACGGGAAGAATGGGGTTTTGACGGGCTGGTGATGACCGACTGGGGCGCTATGCACAACCGAATTGCCGGTTTCCGGGCCGGTTGTGACCTGAACATGCCCGGTGGCAGTAACTACATGGCCCCAGAGGTTCTGGAGGCGGTGGCCCGGGGTGAGCTGGATGAAGCTATGATCGACCGGAGTGCAGAGCGGGTTCAAAAGATGGTGCTCGAGGCGGCGGAAGCGCTAAAAAACAAGCCGCCTTGTGACTACGAGGCCCACCATGAACTGGCGCGGATTGTGGCGGAACAGAGCGCGGTATTGCTTAAAAACGAGGATCATATTTTGCCCCTTAAAGAAGAACAGAAAATTGCCATCGTGGGCCAGATGGCCAAAAATATGCGCTATCAGGGTGCGGGCTCCAGTTATATTAACCCGACCAAACTAGTCCAGCCTGTTGAAGTGCTGGGTGAGGGCGTAAGCGTGGAAGAAGCCGATGTGGCTGTTGTTTTGACTGGGCTACCGCCGGAGTTTGAGGGCGAGGGGTTTGACCGGGAGCATATGGCGATGCCGGTGGAGCAAGTGAAGCTCATCGAAGAAGTGGCGGTGAAGAACCCCAATACCGTGGTTGTTCTTTTCTGCGGCGCTCCGGTGGAAACACCGTGGGCGGACAAAGTAAAGGCCATCTTATATATGGGGCTGCCCGGGCAGGCCGGGGGCGAGGCTTTGAAAAATTTATTGTACGGTGTGGCCAACCCCAGCGGTAAGCTGGCGGAAACCTGGCCGGTTAAGTACGGCGACTGTCCATCGGCTTCCTACTATCCCCAACGGGACGGGCAGTACCGCGAGGGGATATATGTTGGATACCGTTACTATGACAAGGCCAATGTTGATGTGCGTTGGAAGTTCGGTTTTGGCCTGAGCTACACGGAGTTTATCTACTCGGACCCAATCATCGACGGCGAAAATGTCTCAATTACGGTGACGAACGTTGGACCCTACGCGGGTGCTGAAGTTGTCCAGCTTTACATCGCTCCACCGCAAGACGGGATCCACCGTCCCCTGCGCGAGCTGAAAGGCTTTGCCAAAGTTCCTCTCCAACCTGATGAAAAGAGAACGGTCCACTTTGAGCTGGATGAGCGTTGCTTTGCCGTTTGGGATGATGGGTGGAAGGTCCCGACCGGTCGGTATACGATTTTAGTGGGCGGTCACCCCGACCATTTGGTGGTGGCGGGAACCATTGAAAAAGCGGGCCAAACCGTAGCGATCCCTCCTTGGCAACCGGGTTCTTGGTATGAAAAGCCGGATGGTTCTCCCTCCTTGGAGCAATGGGAGCGGATGCTTGGCCGTAAATATCAGCCTTCGATTTCGCAAAAAGGGCAATTTACCATGAACGATTCGTTGTTGGACATGAAGGAGCATTCTCTGGTCATGCGGGTGATGTACTGGTTTGTGAAAAGAAAGGCCACCAAAGGCGTCCAGCCCGGCACAGCACTCTATCGGATGCTGGTCGAGACTAGTAGCACCAATCCCTTACGGAGTATGCAGATATTAGGCGGTCTGCGGGCTAATTTATTCCATGGTTTACTGGCAATGGCGAACGGCAGGTTTTTCCACGGGTTAAGACTGCTGTTGAAACGGGGCTGATCATTATTTGCTTCGTTGTTGGGAATCGTATAATGGAGCTGGACTAAAGAGGGAAAGTTATCCTGTTTCTCTATCAGAAAGGAAGGAGCTATTTTTACCGTAATGACCGCGCTTTTACTCGTGATTATTTATATTGCTTTCATCAGTCTGGGTTTGCCCGATTCAATTCTCGGTTCGGCCTGGCCTTCCATGTATGGAGCTTTAGACGTACCTGTTTCTTATGCCGGGATTATTACCATGATTATCTCTTGCGGAACAATTGTTTCCAGCCTCGTTAGTTACCGTTTAATCCGTGGGCTTGGAACAGGTATGGTTACCTTAATGAGTGTCGCCATGACCGCAGTGGCGTTGTTTGGGTTTTCGTTTTCAAAATCGTTTTGGTTATTATGTTTATGGAGTATCCCGTATGGCCTGGGGGCCGGTAGTGTGGATGCTGCCCTTAATAACTTTGTCGCTTTACACTATAAGGCGAAACATATGAGTTGGCTCCATTGTTTTTGGGGTATCGGGGCGACACTTGGACCGTACATTATGGGCTTGTGCCTGACTCGCGGCCTGAACTGGTATTCGGGCTATCAAACAATTGGCATTGTCCAGACGGTGTTAGTGGTCGGTCTAATCTTTAGTTTACCATTATGGAAAAGGATGCAAGAGGACCGGAACATCGGGGCGAAGAGGAATAAAGCTTATGGACTGAAAGAAGTAATTCGCTTGCCCGGGGCAAAACCAATTTTGGTGGGTTTTTTCTGTTATTGTTCGTTGGAAGCAACGGCCGGTTTATGGGCAAGCAGTTATTTGGTTTTCCAGAAGGGGATTAGGGCCCAAACGGCGGCCAAGTGGGCGGCCCTTTTCTATTTGGGCATAACCATAGGTCGATTCCTGGCGGGTTTTATAACCGCAAAAGTTGGCGCAAAAAATATGGTCCGTGGCGGACAAGCTTTAGCCGGGTTAGGACTGATCATAATCATGCTGCCTTTTGGCGACCAATTGTCCTTACTCGGATTGGTATTGGTTGGGCTCGGCTGTGCGCCCATCTTTCCAAGTCTGTTACACCAAACGCCGGTAAATTTTGGCGAAGACAAATCGCAGGCGATTATGGGGATGCAAATGGCGGCTGCTTATTTGGGGACGACCATAATGCCGCTGCTTTTTGGTTTTGTCAGTGAGAAAGCGGGGATCGGGTTTTATCCCTTGTATTTAATGTTCTTCGTTGTTTTAATGTGGATCATGGTGGAAAAACTTAACCGGCTTAGGAGCGGAACTTCTTAAATTTTAGTATGGGGGAAAGCCCAGTGTTGTCAAGAGCGCAGCGGCGATCACGGACTTATAAAAACAAATGGTTACAACATTGTGGTGGTTGCCGGAAAAGCATAAGTATACAGTATACTGAATAATTGAGAGCAGGAGTTAAGGGGGGATTGTCGAATTTTATTTTACGGTTTAATTAGCAAATGATAATTATACAGGAATTGAGCTTATTGAGCGTTTTGCAGGAATTAGATCCTGCTTTTACTGTGCCCATTTTTGTCCAGCCCAACATTTTGTTGAAGATAGATTACTCAAAAGTATTTGTTAAGGAGGATTTATTAATGAAAAAGAAATTGTATCTTTTCATCTTAATGCTAGTGGTCGTTTCTTTACTGCTGGCGGGGTGTGGCAAAAAAACCACCCTAAAGATGGCGACGGGGGGAACAACCGGTACTTATTATGCATATTGCGGTACGGTTTCGCAAGTACTGAGCCAAAAAATTAATAACCTCAGCTTTGACGTGCAGTCCACCGGCGCTTCTAAAGCCAACATTTACCTGATCGCCGATAAAGAAGCAGATATTGCCATTGTCCAAAATGATGTGATGTATTATGCTTATAACGGGATCGATCTTTTTGCTGGCGAGAAGGTAACCGGTTTCTCGGCGATGGCTGGCGTCTATGCTGAAGTCTGTCAAATCGTCGCGAAAGCTGGGATTAATTCCATCGATGATCTCCGCGGCAAGCGGGTCTCCGTTGGTGATATTGGTTCCGGCGTCGAGTTTAACGCCCGTCAAATTCTTGAGGCATACGATATCACCTTTGATGATATTATCGTAAACAACCTCAGCTTTGGCGATAGTGCCGCGGCCTTCAAGGATGATAAGATTGATGCCTTTTTCTGTGTTGCGGGTGCCCCGACGACGGCCATTGTCGAACTGTCAACTACCAACCAGATCAAATTACTGGAGATCGATGATGAGCACGCCGCAAAACTGATTGACAAGTATCCGTTCTATACCAAATTTAATATTCCCGCTGGCACGTACAAGGGTGTTGAGACTAATGCCCAGGTGGTGGCGGTGGTGGCCAGCTTCATTGTGGCCGAGAGCCTCGACGAAGATTTGGTTTACAAAATGACCAAAGCCCTCTTTGAAAATGCCGACGAGATCACCGCGGGACATCCGAAGGGTGCAGAACTGGATCCGGCCTATTCCATCTCCAGTATCTCCATTCCGCTGCATCCGGGTGCGGAGAAGTACTATAAAGAGGTGGGCCTTTTGTAGCAATGCCCAGGATAACCTGGTTAACGGGGGCCGCGCTCGTGGTCACAATCACGGCCTCTGTTTTTTTATTCTTTACCCTTTCTGTTCCTTGTCTTATTCTTAAAAACGGCGATACTGGTGAAGTGATCAGGGTTTTCCCTGTCCAGGAAGGTGACGAATTTTCGGTCACCTTTGTCCATTCGGTGAATAAAAGTCCGGTGACCGATGTTTACCAGATTGCCGGCGACGGCATCTATGTGGTCCGTACCATATACTATGCCTTTGGCGCTGGTGTCCAGTCGGAGCTGGAGGAAGGACAAAGATTTGAATATGGCGAGGATGGCGCGATGATTGTTTCCGGTTTTACTCGACGTCTCGATCCTCTTTCGTATATTGTGGGTACGGTCTCCGACCATACCCTGCAGATCGGTGGGGAGGTGATTAGCCTGCGCGAAATCTGTGGGCGCAATACAACTGTATACTTCGCGAAGGGGCGCAGACTTTTCCCCTTCTGGTTTTGTTCACCGTAAAATTCGGGATTAAGGAGGATGATTTATGTCTGAACAAAAAAATGCAGCCCAAAGCTTGTTTGACCAAGTTGAAACAACTGATCAGGTTGATGTAGACGCGTTGATGGCCGAGTACGACCGGGAATCCAACACCAGGCATTTTTCGGGTGTCCCCCGCGTGGTAGTCCGTTATATGCTCGCGGCCTTTACCTTATATGTTTTCTATATGAATTTAGTCAGTGTTTGGCCGGAGCAGATCCGGCGGGCGTCTTTTGTGGGGCTTATTGTTTTGATGGCCTTCACGCTTTACCCGGCTAAAAAACGAGCGGCTAAACGGGAAAACTATGTCCCTTGGTATGACCTGCTCCTAGGGGCTGTTGGTGCGGCCTGCTATTTCTATTATGTTGTCAACTTTGCTGACCTGGCGGTGAAGGCAACCCGGATTACCCCTTTGGATACGCTGGTTGGGGTGGTAGGGGTCCTGATCACCGCTGAAGTATGCCGCCGGGTGGTTGGGTTGCCGATTTTAGTGGTGGCCACTACTTTTGTGGGTTACGCCTTCTTTGCCGGGTATTCCCTAAGACGGATCATATATACCCTGTTCTATACCCTTGATGGTGTGATCGGGACGCCCATTGGCGTGTGTTCAACCTTCATTGTTTTGTTTATTATCTTAGCTTCGTTTTTGGAAAAAACCAATATTGGTACCTTTTTCATTGACATTGCCAATTCGGTGGCCGGATGGTCGACGGGCGGTCCGGCTAAAGTTGCCGTCATTTCCAGTGCCCTTGAGGGGATGTACTCCGGTAGTTCGGTGGCGAACACCGTTGGTTCCGGTAGTGTCACGATCCCGGTGATGAAAAAAACCGGATATGATAAGGACTTTGCGGCGGCGGTTGAGGCCGCGGCGTCTACGGGGGGTCAGATCATGCCGCCCATCATGGGGGCGGCGGCTTTCTTGATGGCCGAGATGACCGGCGTGCCCTATTCCAAGATCGTTGTGTCGGCGATTTTTCCGGCGATCCTTTATTTTGCGGGAATCTTTCTGATGGTGCATTTTGAGGCGAAGAAAACGGGCCTCAAGGGACTGCCCCGGGAAGCCATTCCAAACTTTTTCCGGCTGTTCCTTAGAAGAGGCTATTTGTTTCTGCCAATTGTGGTGTTGATCGTGACGATGTCGGTTGGTTACACTCCATCCCGGGCGGCCTGTCTGGCCATCTTGGCGGCGATTATTGTTAGTATGTTCCGCCCGGATACGCGTATGAACCCCAAGACGTTCGTTGCCGCCCTGGAGAATGGCGCGAAAAATACGATTGGGGTAGCGGCGGCTTGTTCTATCGCGGGGATTATTGTCGGAATCGTTTCGCTCACCGGGATTGGGCTTAAACTCGCGGAAGGCTTGCTCTTCCTTTCGGGGGGAATTGACTTAATCGCCCTCTTTTTAACGATGATCGCATGCTTAATCTTGGGGATGGGAGTACCAACAACCGCCAACTATGTGATCATGGCGACCATCACCGCCCCGATTATTCTGAAGTTAATCCCGGAGACGCCAGTGCTGGCCGCCCACTTTTTTGTGTTTTACTTTGGTGTAGTGGCTGATATTACGCCACCAGTAGCCTTGGCGGCCTATGCGGGGTCGGCGATCTCGGGTGGGAACCCGTTGCGCGCCGGGGTTATTGCCACGCGGCTGGCGATTGCCGCCTTCCTTGTTCCCTATATGGTAGTATTAAATCCAACCATGTTACTGATTAATGCCTCGCTTATCCAAATTGTGCAGTTCTCTATCACCGCTCTGGTCGGTATGTTTGCTATTGCTGGTGGATTGGAAGGTTTCATGAAGACCAAACTCCCAACCTGGCAGCGTATCTTGGCGGTGGGTGGTGGACTTTTGATGATTCACCCGAATCTATTCACCGATGTGATTGGGATGGCCATTATTGGCGTTGTTGTTGCTTGGCAATACGGGATTAAAGGGTTTAAGGTTAAGTCGATCGGGGCTTGAGGCTTGATGAAAACAAAAACCCCCTTTCCACTTTAAGCAGGGAAAGGGGGTTTTTTAAAGGTCCAGTTTAGCAGTTGGCTAAGAAAGCCGGTGGGTTTCACAGAGAAGTTTTTATTGACAGAGTAAAATTTTCACGGTACTCTCTTTTAGGATACTTTTTAAGTCATTGCCAAACTTCAAAGCACGGACCAACTATGATTCGGAGAATAGTTAAGAGGTGAAATTGATGGTATTTTCATGGTACACATCGGCAGTAATGAGTATTTTTTTATGGGGAGTAGCCGACGTGTTTTACAAAAAAGGGACTTCGCCGCGGGATAAACATAGCCATTTGCGGATTGTGGTCATGGTTGGGGCCGTGATGGGCCTTCAAGCGTTGTTTGAATTACATAAATTAAACTGGCAGTTTGATTGGTACAATATCATAAGGTATCTTCCGGTCTCATCGATGTATATTCTCTCGATGACCCTCGGTTACATTGGCCTTCGCTATTTGGAGGTCTCGATTAACTCGCCGGTCAGCAATACATCAGGAGCGGTTGCGGGAGTTCTGGCCTTCATCGTCCTTGGAAAAACGATGAATCTCTGGCAACTGCTGGCGGTAACGATGATCACCGTCGGGTTGGTGGCGATTGGCATCACCGAGAGGGACCTGGCCGCAGCCGAAAGGAAACAAAAAAAGATCGTGGTTGATCGCAAGTACCGTTTGGGGGCGGTTGCCCTTGTTTTTCCCATTCTCTACGCGGTGGTTGACGCTTTAGGCACTTTCCTGGACGATGTTTACCTTACCAAGTTGATGAGTCCCCAAGAGGCGCTAATCTCTTATGAGCTTACCTTTTTGTTCTGTGCGATGGTCGTCTTTATTTACCTGGTGGGGGTGGAGAAAAGTAAATACCGGCTTCATCAGGAAAAGGATCGGCTCCTGGCGGCGGTTTTTGAGACGGCGGGACAGTACTTTTATGTCTTTGCTCTGGATACCAACTCGGTTATTGTGGCACCGATGATCGCAAGCTACAGTATTGTTTCGGTCTTGTTAGGAAGATTGATGCTGAAGGAAGACTTGACTGTAAAACAATATCTCTTTATTGCTCTTGTGATGTTGGGCATCTTTATCTTGGGCTTTTTTGAATAAACGGTTTCAATCTATATCTCCCGATTGACAAGACCAGGTGATCAGGATAAGATGAGGATGATCGTTAAGAAATGAAAAAAGAAGCTTGACCCCAAGCGTTTTCAAACGCGCGGGGGAAAGTACTAAAAATCAACATTCTAATGCCGAGGGTGGTCCGAGGCAGAAGAGAGGTGGTTAATAATGATGATCTGTGCCCTTAATCAAGAATTTTCTATATTCTTGGTGAAGGGCTTTTCTTTTTGGGGAAGGAGGTTGAAGGAATGAACAGCGTACCCCGGAGCGACCGGCTGCATATTACGCTCTCGGCCGCCGGAACGTGGGGAAATCAAGCCTGATCAATGTGCTGACCGGCCAAGAGGTGGCAGTGGTTTCAGCGGTGGCGGGAACTACCACCGACCCAGTGTATAAAAGCATGGAACTATTGCCGTTGGGTCCGGTGGTCTTTATTGACACGCCGGGACTTGATGACGATAGCGTCCTGGGTCAACTGCGCATTGAAAAAACCAAAACGGTCCTGCGCAAAACCGACTTGGCACTATTGGTGATTACGCCCGAAAACCCCTGGGGTCCGTTGGAGGAAGAGTTGACGGCGCTTTTTGTGCAAAGAAAGATTCCTTATCTTATTCTTCTGAACAAAAGTGACTGCTTGGGTAGGGGGGATGTTCTGGCGATAGGCAAAGCCTGGCCGAAAGCCCCGCTGGTCAAGACCTCTGCTTTGACCGGAGAGGGTATTAACGACCTTATTACTGCCCTTGTCCAACATGGAAAAGCAGAAACAGCACAGCGGTCGCTGCTGGACGGTCTGGTCAAAGCCGGTGATTTGGTGCTTCTTGTTACCCCGCTTGACCAGGCGGCACCGAAAGGTCGTCTGATCCTCCCCCAACAACAGGTGTTACGGGCGGTTCTGGATCTGACTGCTGTTGCGATGGTGACGAAGGAGAGCGAACTGGAGCAGACCCTGACCAAACTGGTTTCCCCGCCGACGCTGGTGATCACTGATTCGCAAGTTTTTGCCCAAGTCAAGGCCGTGCTCCCCACAGATGTCCCCTTGACCTCTTTTTCGATTATTTACGCCCGGTACAAAGGGGACTTAAGCCGTTTTTATCAAGCGGTCCAGACGATCCAAGACTTAAGCGACGGTGACCGGGTGTTGGTGGCTGAAGGTTGTACCCATCACCGGAAGGAAGACGATATTGGTACGGTGCAGATTCCAAAGCTGCTCCAGAAAAGGACGGGGAAACAGTTAAGCTTTGATCATGTTTCCGGTGGTTTTTTTACGGAGGATCTTTCCCGGTACAAAATTGTCATCCACTGTGGGGCCTGTATGTTAAACCAACGGGAGTTGGAGTACCGGCAGGATTTTGCCAGTGAGAAGGGTGTGCCCATGATTAATTATGGGGTTCTTTTGGCCTATCTCCATGGGATCCTGGAACGGGCATTGATGCCCTTTGCGGATGAATTAGGGATAGCAAAGGAGGTTACGTGATGAATTATTACCATAAATACCAAGCCGAGTTTATGGAGTATGATGCCATGGCCCAAGACTTTATCGATGATGACAGAATATGGGCCCAGTTGCACAAGGCCGCCAGTCCATCCAAAGCGGCGGTCCGCGAGGTGTTGGCGAAGGCGGAGAGGAAGATCCGTCTGGATCCGGAGGAGATGGCGATCCTCATCCAGAACCAGGACCAGGAGACTATTAATGAGATGTATGTTCTGGCCAATAAGGTAAAACGGGAGATCTATGGCGACCGGCTTGTTTTCTTTGCGCCATTGTACATCAGTAATAAATGTGCCAATAACTGCCGCTATTGTGGATTTCGCCGGGAAAACAAAAAGGTCGTACGGCGTACCCTGACGATGGAGGAGATCGCGGATGAAGTAAAGACCATGATTAGTGAAGGACAGAAACGAACCGTCCTCGTTTACGGGGAATCACCCGAGACGAACATTGATTTTATCTGCGACAGTGTACGCCAGGTGTACAAGGCAAAATGGGGGAACGGCGAAATCCGCAGGGCTAACATCAACTGTGCCCCGCTTTCCCGGGAGGAACTGGCGCAGTTAAAGGAGGTTGGGATCGGGACCTTCCAGGTCTTTCAGGAGACCTATCATCACCAGACTTATCAGGAGATGCATCCGGCGGGGACCATCAAAAGCCATTACCGCTGGCGGCTTTATGCGCAGGACCGGGCCATGGATGTGGGCCTTGATGATGTGGCGATTGGGGTTTTGTTCGGCCTTTATGACTGGCGTTTTGAATTGATGGGCCTTTTATACCACACCATCCACCTGGAAGAGAAGTACAACGGGGTTGGTCCTCATACCATCTCTTTCCCCCGGATTGAACCGGCGATCGGGACGCCTTTTACTGCACAACCGAAATATGCGGTCAGTGATGAGGAGTTTAAAAAGATCGTGGCCATCCTGCGCCTGGCTGTTCCCTATGCCGGGCTGATCCTGACCGCCCGGGAGAAACCGGAAGTAAGGAGGGAGGTTATCCCCCTTGGTGTCTCCCAGATTGATGCCGGGAGCCGGATTGGGGTGGGCGGTTACCGGCAGTCCACCGGGAACATGCTCCCGGATAAAGAGCAGTTTCAGCTGGGTGATACCCGCAGTTTGGATCAGGTTGTCTACGAAACCTGCATGATGGGTAACATCCCTTCGTTTTGTACGGCATGCTACCGGGCAGGCCGCACTGGGGAGGATTTTATGGCGGTTGCCAAGTCCAGTTTTGTGCATAACTTCTGTATACCCAACGCGATTTTGACCCTAAAGGAATATCTTTTGGATTTTGCCTCAGAAGAAACAAAAAAAGTCGGGGAAAAGGCGATCGAACAATATGTGGACCAGATGGCTGATCCCAAAAGGAAATCCTTTCTCCGCCAGGCTTTAGTCCGGATGGAAGAAGGGGAAAGGGACATCCGGCTCTGAAAGTAGGGAGGAAGGCGGCGATGCAGACGATTAGCGACTTGGTAAAAATCCTTGAAGATGAGGGGACATTAGAACAGGAAGGATTAACCTGGCTTTTGACCACCCCTGAGGCGACGCCGCTCTATCATGCGGCCGACCGGGTCCGTAAAAGATCCGTTGGCGATGAGGTCCACCTCAGGGGGTTAATTGAATTCAGCAACTAATGCCAGGGGTCCTGCCTCTACTGCGGGTTGCGGGCTGGCAATAGCCAGATTCGCCGCTACCGGCTGGAGCCGGAGGAGATTATTGCCGCTGCCCGTTTTGCCGTTAGCCAAGGGCTGAAAACGATTGTCCTTCAGAGCGGTGAAGATTTGTTCTTTACCGTAAAGGAACTCTGTACAATCGTGAGTACGATTAAAAAAATGAATGTGGCGGTGACCCTTAGTATTGGTGAACGGTCAAAAAGCACTTATGCTGCTTTGAAGGCTGCCGGCGCCGACCGGTTCCTGCTCCGCATCGAAACCACTAATGAGCAGTTGTATGCCCGGATGCATCCGGGGATGAGCTACCAAAACCGGGTGCAGTGCCTTTATACTTTGAAGGAATTAGGATATGAGACGGGGACCGGCTCCCTGGTTGGGCTCCCGGGTCAGACCCCTGCCATGCTGGCCGCCGATCTCGCCTTCTTCAAGGAGCTGGATGCGGACATGATTGGGATAGGCCCTTTTATCCCCAGTCCGGGGACTCCTTTGGAAGAGACCATTGGGGGTGAGGTCGATTCTGTCCTTAAAATGATGGCGTTAGCTCGGCTCCTCATGCCGGATATCAATATGCCAGCGACTACCGCCTTGAGCGTCAAGGACCGTGATGGTTACCAAAAAGGATTAAACTGTGGTGCCAATGTGATTATGCCGAATATGGGGCGGAATGAGTATAAACAACTGTATGCCATCTATCCGGGAAAAGGAGAGGGATTTACTAGTGGCGATGAGCAAATGGTAAAGATTCAAACGGTCCTTCACCAACTGGGGAGGAAGGTGGGCCGGGATTATGGCTATCGCGCCAAGAGATGCAAGTCTTCTTAAACCGTACTTGTAGATTTCTTCTGAAGGAATTAGCGATTAATTAAATAAACTATAAAATTAAAGATACAACTTTTTGGTAAGATGGGACTAAGTTTATGTTTTGGGAAATATCAGTGTTCTGGACCAAAAAAATGTAAGGAGAATTGCGCTGATGTGGATTTTGTTTGCCTTTGGGTCGGCGGTTTTTGCCGGACTGACGGCGATCCTTTCGAAAATTGGGATTAAAAACACCGATTCGAACGTGGCGACGGCGAGCAGGACGGTAGTTGTCCGCTTGTTTTCCTGGTTGATGGGGTTCATCGTTGGTTCCCAGCGGATGCTAGTTGATGTTAGTGGCCGGACCTTGCTGTTTCTCATCTTATCCGGTTTGGC
>JAAZDX010000257.1 GCA_012512605.1 Bacillota bacterium | reverse complement strand
GTACGTTTGTGGATATTCCCGGAGCGGTGCCGGGGATGGATGTGCGGATTAAGCCGATCATCGAGACGGTGCTCTTCGAATTGCTGGATAGCACTACCCTCCGGCAGAAGGTGGTCGTGGAGTTGTTTATCAAAGTGACCGAGTCTCAACAATTACAGGTGCAAGTCGCTGCTCCCTATGGCCCATACTACTTCTAATCAACTTTCCCCCGGAATACAGGCCTTGTTTTTTACAGGCCTGTATTTTTTTTGTCCTGCCCTAACATATACATTATAAAGTAAATGCTTACCGGGAGGGGCAAAATTAATGGTCAAGCGGTGGCAGGGCTCCGGCAAAATGAGCGTTATAATTCCTTGGCCGTTCGGAATGAAGGTCCACCGCATTGATCTCTCGATTAAAGATATGATCGCAAAGTGGGAACGCAGCACCGTACTGCTCACGGTCGAAATGGAAAGGATGATCCAGTACGTAACTGCAGCGGGTACGGTAATGACCTGGACGGACCGGGTTGTTTACCAAAAAGCTCTTTCCTATCCCCCCGCGTTAATCCGCGGGCAACCGCTGCAGGTGACCGCAACTACCCTTTATTTTTTGGTCCAAGACCAAAAGGGGACAGCCTATTTGGAACACGGTATTGGGCTGAGCTTTTCCGGGTGGGAACGTAAGCTTGCGGCCCCGGTCTTAACACCGACCGAAAACAGTTTAATGATCCATGGGCAACAGCTGGTCGCGACCGATAGCTACTTGCATACGGCAACCATCTATTGGTCCCCACAGAAACCGGGCGACCAACCGGTGGAGGCGGTTCTAGCTGGGGGAAGGTTCATCCTTACCCCCGAAGGAATCAATTTTCGTGGGGAACTACAACTCACTTCCGCAAAAGGGGCGCAAAGAGAAGAACCCCTTTCGGTGTTGTTACCGCAGAAAGTTCCCGCCGACGGGGTACTGGTCGGCGCGGCAAAGCTTCAAGCATTGAAAGTGGTGGAACCCGGTAAAGCGCTTCTGGCGATTAAACTTCATTGGCACTTGCTCCAAGCGAAAACGCTCCCGGTATTATGCGCCCCGGCAGGGTTGGGGGAGAATTTTTATCTCTGGTGCCTTTTGCACCAAGAAACCCGGATTTGGGGCGAGAAAACTGGGGTTAAGCTACCAGAGAAGGCTAAATATATTGCGGAAGTGACCGCTTCCGCCGTGCAGAACCGGGTGGTTAAGGCAAAAAAGGGACTTTTCTGTCTAGGCCAAATCACCCTAGATCTTTACTATGTGAACCACGCCAACCAGGAAAAGTGCTTTCGGTTACGTCTTCCCTGGAAAGAATGGTTGGCCGCAGCGGGCGGCGGGGAGGCTCGTGCACCGGAAGAGGAGCGGGAGTACAAAATCGTGGTTACGAGAGTTAAAGGGGATCAGGTCCAATTTTTAAATGGGGAAGACTTAACCCTCTTCGTCCAGCTGGAATACGTTTTAACCGTAGGCAAACGGCAAAAGGCGGCTTTAACGGTGCCGCCGAACGCGGTGGCGATGACTACGATTTTGGCGGAAAAAATCATTACTGAAGATGATTTTGAGTATTATGTAGAGATTCCAGTCGAGAGACCCTCGGATTTCCAGGAAAGCCAGCGGTTATGGTGGAAAGGCGGGAAAGTGGAAGGAGTAGCAGAAAGCGGCGGAGTTTTTCTTAAAGCGAAACCGGCGATTATCTGGCAGTACCGCAATACGGAGCACAAGTTAAAAGTAGTCGAGTTTAACCCCGTTCTGGCTTGGTTTCATGCGGCCCCGCCGGCGCACCGGGGCGATCAGGTCTATGTACGGCTGGAAGCACTCCGTCTCCATTTGCAAGCGAAAGCGGATGAAAATTGGGGAATCCAGCTCCTGCTGAACGGTGGTCTAACGGTAACGAAGAAAGAGATGCGGACCGTTGGTCTTGGCGGGCGACCGGAAAAGACGGGAAGACCATTTCTGCCTGCGCAGAAAAGTACTATTTTGAAATGGGAAGAAAAACTACCTACATCGGTGCGGCAGATTAAAACAGCCCATTTTTTTTTAGGGGAGTTTCGTCGGGTCAAGACGGAGGAGTTATTTCTGTTGGAAGGAGAGGTGCGGGGGGAGATTACCTATTTAGGGAAAGATGGAGTTTCCCGCTATTACCTGGTCAGGAAAGAGGTTTGGGCCAATTTACCGCCGGAATATGGTGAAGTTCCGGTGCTCATTCCGGTTCTGAGTGGATGGAACTGTTATCCGCTGCCGGAATGGAACTGGGAAAAGGGAGGAGTGTGGTGTGAAATCACCCTGGACTTACTGGCTTTCGCGGCGAATCCAAATCAGAGGTAAGGAGGTGAAAAGATGAAAGTTTTGATGCAGAACCGTTCTTCCACCTTTAGAATGCTCGCGGGCGATAGTGTGCAAATGAATAAGACGCGCGAAGCCCTAATCCAGCTGGGGATCGAAGTGGAGATTAAGACGCAACCGACTGCCGATTTCACCCATTATGATCTGGTCCATCTTTTTAATATTATTCCGATAGAAGAAACCTACCAATTTTACCAAAAAGCGAAACAGTCCGGAATTCCAATTGTCCTCTCCCCAATCTATTGGGATCCGAAAGAGTTTCTGATCAACATCGACAGCGAACGGAAGAACCATTTTCTGTCCTGGTGGGCTAAGACCAATGCCTTACGCCAGGAAGTGCTGGATGGGGTTGACCTTTTACTCCCCAACGGTCTGGTCGAACAAGAATTATTACAGGAAGAGTATAAGCTGATGACGCCTGCCCGTTTGATCCCGAACGGGGTTGATCCCCTTTTTTACTATGCCAATCCGGAAAAATTTACGAAAAGATTCGGGGTCAAAGATTTTATTCTCTGTGTCGGCCGGATCTGTCGGCGCAAGAACCAACTGGCTTTAATCAAAGCGGCGCGCGCTCTCAACCAACCGGTGGTATTGATCGGGCCGATCAATGACTACCAGTACTATCAAGAATGTCGTCAGGAAGGGGAAGGCCAAGTTCGGTTTTTAGGCAGTCTGACCCAAGGCTGGGTCGCTTCGGCTTACGCTGCTTGCAGCGTCCATGTTTTGCCTAGTTGGTATGAGACGCCGGGTCTTGTCAACCTCGAAGCTGGTCTGGCTGGCTGTAAACTGGTGACCACCGACCGGGGAACAGCCCGCGAATACCTGGGTGAGATGGCTTGGTACTGTTCGCCGGAGACTTTTTCGGTGAAGGATGCCCTGCGTAAAGCGTTATATTCACCGCCGCTCCCGGGGCTGAGGGAACATATTTTGGCCAATTATACCTGGGACCGGGTGGCCCGCCTGACCCTTGCGGCCTACCAGGAAGTTCTTCGTTAGGCTAGTGTCTGTTCTGGCATCTATATTATGTAAAAATAAGAGAACGTCCAGCGTATTTCTTTGCCGGATTGTTGGCCAACGCGTGGAAAATTTCGTATGATGTCGTTGCTGGCGAAAAGATTTTTCAAAGAGTGAAACACCATCATTTCCGCATTATTCCGTTTTAAAGATGGGTGAAAGCAGGCACATTAACGGAGGGGAGAAGATCGTGCACGACAGGCTAAGGGTGAATAAACGACGGAAGAACCCATTCCTTAACCAAGTTTTGCTTTTGAACAAATTGGTGGTTAAATATAACATCGAAGGAATCTTTGATCTGCTCTCCCGGCCGGGACGCTTGGTGTACTTGAATTTTTTGGCTGGAATCGCCAGAGGATTTGGCATCGCGGTTGGTCTGACCTTGGTCAGCGCCCTCTTTTTGGCGATCTTGGCGAAGGTTGCCAGCTTGAACCTGCCGATTATCAGTAATTTTATTGCCCGTATTGTCCGTCTGGTTAACGAACAGCTTCCGTATTAATATTGGAAAAGGTGGTTTCAATGCTTAGTAAAAAAAAGATCCGGTATTTCGAAAAACGGCTCCGCGCACAGCTTTTGGAGTTAAGTGAAGATCTGGGGCAAACCCATGATCTAGGTTCGGAGCGGAGTTTAAGGGACGCAACGAAAGAATTGTCCGCTTATGATAACCACCCAGCTGATCTTGGTTCGGAAACTTATGAACAGGAAAAAGATTTGGGCCTTGCTAATGCCTTCCGGGTCCGTCAGGCTGAGATCGAAGACGCCCTTGAACGGTTGAAGCGGGGAAAGTTTGGGGTATGCCGGGACTGTGGACGTCCAATCGAAGAAGAAAGGCTGGAGGCCTTACCTTCGGTGGCCACCTGTATTAACTGTCAACGGGAAGCGGAAAACAACAACGAATTGCGTTACCGGCCAGTCGAGGAGGAGTTATTGGCACCGCCTTTCGGTAGAACTTTCACCACTGATGAAGAAGACCAGACGGCCTTTGATGGTGAGGATACATGGCAAGCCGTGGCCCAGATGGGGACCGCCGAGTCGCCTCAAGATCTCGGGGGAAACATCATTTATGAAGAAATGTATTCCGATGAGCCCCGTGGGATCGTCGCCGACGTCGAGCAGGAACAGGTTTGGGAAGAAGGTTTGGACATATAAAAACCTTACTGAACATATCACCTTTAATCAGGTGGAAACAGGGTGATGCCAATGGATAGGGTAAGGTTATCGGTCCGTTGACGAACGTACCGCCTTTGACTAGGAAAAGATTGGGCGATGAGGACCGAAAATCGAAACTAGCCGGGTCCGCCCGCAGGAGAAAAACGCCGGAAACGGCGTTTTTCGCTTTCCCCCCACGATAGCGAGCTGGAATGACTACTTTAGAAAATGTTCCCAACTGTTCTTTCTGCCAAACATACTTGACCAGCGATAGCGAGCCGGCTACTTTAGAGAATAATAGTCGATCATTCTTTTGGCACTAGCGATCCCGCTCCAAATGACCAGCTGTTGTCTGACTCCGGACTTGTCGCCTCCCGGTTTTGATTATTATCACTTCGTGGCGCGGTTGGTCGCCAGGGAGCGCGATCATTTGGATTATAATGGGGCAGATTGCATAAATAAACATTAATAATTTGTAAACAAACGCAGCTGAGGAGGTAGTTTACCTAATATCGCGAATAATTACCTTGGCTATTATCAATTTCTGTTTTTTAGTAATGATCCATTAAATTATTATCAAAGGGGAATTTCATGGGAAAGCACGGTTTCGTCGATTTGGGTTTTTCCTGCAAGTCAGTTCCGGTCGGAAGTCACATATGTTTATTCTACCGGGACCAAAGACGTAAGAACCGGATGCTCTTAAATTATATATTAGCCGGAATCCAAAACGGTGAAAAAGTTATCTGCTTGCTGGATTCAATGACCAAGGAGGAGCTTCTCGACTGGATTCAGCGTGAACAAGTTGACACGGGTGGAGTTGATCTGAACCGTAGTTTATTTGTCGCCCGTACACAGGAAGTATACTACCCTGATGGTGTTTTTGTTCCGGAGGAGATGGTTGCGCGGTGGCGACGCTTTGTTGCGGAAGCAATGGCGGAAGGTTTTAGCATGTTGCGGGTTACCGGGGAAACAGATTGGTTAGCCCAAAGCATACCGGGTACGGAACGGTTTGTGGAGTATGAGATGATGATTAATGAAAGTTTGTGCGATTATCCCATTACCGTACTCTGCCAGATCAATACCAACCAAATTCCGGGCACCACCCTCCTGGATCTGATTACGGTGCACTCCCATATCGTTGCCAATGGACAACTGTTCTACAACCCTAGCGCTTCTTCGACCGGTTCAAAGCAATCCCCGCGCCGTTTTTCTTTCCGCAAAAAAAAGCGGGAAAATGAGGAACGGACCGGACAGATATTCACTCTTCTGGTGGCGATTGCCTGCGTTCTGGAAACCTTGCCCACGTTACAGAGGAAGGCTGAGTATACAGCAGCTGTTCTCGAAACCGTCTTTCAACTCAAGGAGTTCCGTCTCTATTTAGAAGATTTAACTCCTGGCAACGACCGTGCTTTTGTGGAGGGGTCATTAAAAGGCCAAAGCGAAACGGTTAATTGCCCGATCCGGACGGCCGAGTCTTGTTTTGGCCATCTTTGCCTGCCGCAAAACTGGGTAAAGGTGAACCCCCGTTTTTACGTGCTAATCTTAAATTTCCTAAATCTACTGACCTTATCGTTGGAAAGAGTACGGTACAAACACTGTTTAGAAATGACCAATCAACAATTAAAGAAGGAAATCATGGAGAAAGAAAAGATCGAAACCATCCTGCGCCAGAATGAACAGTGGTTTAAAGTGACAATGGAAGGTACCGATCAAGGCTTATGGGAATGGGACACAACGACGCAAAAGATTAAGTTCGATGATAACTGGCAGAGGATCCTGGGCTACGAACCGGGCGAGATGGTCTTTGATACCGAATGGTTTCAAAGAAATGTCCATCCGGACGACTGGCCCGCCTTTGACCAAGCTTTAAGAAAATACCTGGATGGAGTGGACAAATACATTGAAATGGAATATCGGATAAAAACAAAAAGCGGCGAGTGGAAATGGGTCTCGAGCCGGGGCTTTTGTCTTGATGATAAGGATGGCGTCATTAAGCCATTTAAGTTGAGTGGAACGAATCGGGACATTACCCTCTACCGCCAAACCCAAGATGCGTTGCAGGCTTCAGTCCAAGAACTGGCGGCCGAAAGGGAACGGGCCGAGCTATTAAAGATAGAAAAACTAGAATCCTTGGGGATTTTGGCCAGCGGGATCGCCCACGATTTTAATAATTTATTGGCGGCAATCCTGTCGAATGTACAATTAGCGGTTCTTAAGTGGGAAAAAGGGATGAACGCCATCAAGGACCTCCAATCGGTGGAAAAGGCCACTTTGAAAGCGTCGAAACTTACCCACCAGCTGATGGCTTTTGCCAAAGGAGGCGCTCCGGTAAAACAGCCAGCCCGGCTCGGAGAAATAATTAAAGAGACCGCCGAATTCGCCTTGCGCGGGGCTAGCGTCAAGTGCCAGTATTTACTACCAACCGACTTATGGCCGGTGGCGATTAATGGCGACCAAATCAGTCAGGTGATCCATAATTTAATTCTCAACGCTTACCATGCCATGCCTGACGGTGGTGTGATCACCGTATCAGCCCGTAATGTTACTGTTTCGCAACAGAATCGGATGCGGCTGCAGCCTGGGAAATATGTCCGGGTCGAGGTCAAAGACCAAGGGGAGGGAATCCCCCACGAAAACCTAACGAAGATCTTTGATCCTTACTTCACCACCAAAAAGGAAGGGAATGGCCTTGGCCTTTCCTCGAGCTATTATATCATTCAAAACCACGACGGTTACCTTGGGGTCCAATCGCAACCGGGTATTGGTACCACTTTTTATTTTTACTTACCGGGCGCGGTTGAAGAGCCGTTGGTAGAAAACAACAAGCAAAGACAGGAACGGCCAGAACGGAAGTGTAAGGTTCTCCTGATGGATGATGAACCCTTAATCCGTACTTCACTCCGGGATCATTTGGCGGCCTACGGTTATGAAGCGGTTGTCGCGAAGGATGGGGTGGAGGCGGTGAAGCTTTTTCAAACGGAAAAGAAGAAAAATGCCCCCTTTGATGTGGTGATTCTCGATCTCACGGTGCCAGGGGGCATGGGGGCGAAGGAAGCAGTTCGCCAGATTTTGACGGTGGAGCCGAAAGCAAAAGTAATTGCCTCCAGCGGGTATTCGGATGATCCGGTTATGTTGGAATACCGGAAATTCGGTTTTTGTGACGTTGTTTTTAAACCTTTTAAGGTCGAGGTTTTATGCGCAAAAATTAGAAAACTGCTCGAAACGGCGGCCGGAACTGATTAACTTTCCAGTTTGCGCAAGATGCCGAGGACCAATTCTTTGGCAACGTTCAAATTATCCGGGTTAACGAAGGAGGCCTGGTCGGTTGGCCAGTGCCAATTGGGGAGCAGTCCTTCTTTATCAAAGGCCATCAGGGAAACGGTGGGATAATTCCGCATTAGAAAGACGGTTCCGTCGGTGGTTAAAAGTTTGTAAGGGGCAAAACGAAGCGCTAATTTTTTTTCGCTGGCCACCGATTTCGCGAGACTGAGGAGTTCGGGTGAAGCCGCCTTTGTCCCGAGAATCCCTTCGGCGGTAACGGCGGTCAAATCACCGATCCCGAGATTGTCCAGGTTTATGACATATGTATCTTTGGGAGGACGGTGGCGGCGGAGAAAGGCGAGGGCGCCGTTGGTACCTGATTCTTCGGCACCGGTGGCGACCAAAGTTACCTCGGTAGTGACTAAGGGGAACCGGGTTAGGTTCTTGGCAACTGCTAAGAGTACCGCGACTCCGGAGGCGTTATCGTTGGCACCGGGAGTATACTGCCCAGCAATCTCCCGGTGCAAGAGGGTAAAGAAAGTAACCAGGATGTAAAGGGCACAAGGGAGAGACAAAAGCCATAAAAGGGGCGGGGAAAGCGGGGTTAGGACCGCTAAGGCGTATAAGAATACTTCAGCCATCATGGCACCGACCAGCAGAAGATAACTCCGGCGAAAACCTTTAACCAGTTTTGGCGAGAAGTTCAGCGCCGACCGCGAACTATCATAATGCGCAGTGATGATTACTTTACGAATGGGTTTACTCCGGGCCGGAACGTGCGCAATCAGGTTTTGGCTATTTTTCTTTGGAATGAGGCGTGACAAGAAAGGGAAAGTACTTGACTCGATGACAAAGGCAACTAAGGCGAATAAAGCAAGGATGAGCCCGGGTTTTGGCCGGGCGGGGAAGATCAAGGCGGCAATGATGAAAAGGAGATCAATCAGGCCAAAAACCCAAGAAAAAGAAGTGACTGCTTTGAACTCCTCTTCCTTCGGGTCCAGATCCAACCGGCTTAACTCCGTTTTTATGTAGTTAGCCGCTTTTTTTTCTGCTTCGGTGCAAGAACCGCGGGGACCGATTGTTTCCGCTAAATGTTGCACATGCTGGTAGGCTTGGGACATATTTAACCCCCCGTTCTTTTTTCCTTGAAGTAAAGCAATTGCCGGAAGGCAATTCCTTGGCAATTCCTTACTTAAGACAATACGACAGGGCGAAAGGCGTTCCTCCTTTAATTTCTGTTAAGGAAAATTAATATAGGAAAATCTGAAGTCTGAAGGATTAAAATAGCCGATTGCAGAAGAAAGAGCTAAGAAAGGGCTTAGACCGGGTGAGAACAGGAGTGGAACGATGCTAATTTTAGGTGTGGATCCGGGGACAGCGATTACCGGCTATGGATTGGTTGAACAGCAGGGTCAACGGCTTACCGCCCAAACCTATGGTGTCATTCGAACACCAGCCGGACGCCCCTTGTCGGAACGGCTGAAACAAATCTACGACCGGATGTCGGCATTAATTCAGGAGTATAAACCCGATGCCTTGGTGGTTGAAGAACTGTTTTTCAATAAAAACACCCGGACTGCGTTGGCGGTCGGTCAAGCCCGAGGCGTTATTTTACTAGCTGCGGCGATGCATGGTCTGACGGTTGCCGAGTATACTCCGCTGCAAGTGAAAATGGCGGTGGTTGGTTACGGCCGGGCGGAGAAAAGACAGGTCCAGGAGATGGTGCGGATCTTACTCAAATTAAAAGCCAACCCGAAACCGGACGACGCCGCCGATGCGCTGGCGATCGCCATCTGTTACGCCCATTCGTGGCGTAGGGCTGGGCTATCGATGGGAGGAGAAGGATGATCGCGTTCTTAAGCGGAACGGTGAAGGAGCGTTCCGACGAAGCCGTTTTTATCGAAGTCAATGGGATCGGGTTTCGGATTCTGATGGCTACGGCCGCTTTGCAACAGGTCAAGATCGGTGAAAAGTTGCTGATCCACACTTACCTGGCCCATAAAGACGATGCAATGCTGTTATACGGGTTTTTAAACCCGGCGGAGAAGGCGTTGTTTATTAAGTTGATCAGTGTTTCGGGGGTTGGACCCAAGACTGCCTTGGGGATTCTCTCCCTTTTTTCGGCCGACGAGTTTTGCCGGGCGGTCCTCAGCGAGGATGTCAAGCTTTTGAGCAAAGCACCGGGTGTTGGACAAAAAACTGCCCAGCGCTTGATTCTAGAACTAAAAACCACCCTGGCGAAGGAGACGGCGCAGTTCAGTGTAAACCCGGACAATGCTACCGCGGCCGTTTCGACGGGTGATGATGCCGTAGCGGCCTTGGAAGCATTAGGCTACGAAACGGTAGTGGCGGTGAAGGCGGTGCAGACAGTACGGGCTACAACCCCGGAGCTTGATCTCCAAGAAGTGATCAAAGGGGCTTTGCGCTTGTTAATAAAGGAATAAGCAGGAGAAGAGAGGGTTTTTCGCATGGAGGATACCCGGTTGGTTACGCCCCAGTTGCGGGCGGAAGATTCAGAACTGGACCGTTCGATTCGTCCGCGGAAGATGGAGGAGTATATCGGGCAAACGCGGGTGAAGGAAAATTTAAAGATCTTTATCGAAGCGGCCCGAAAACGCGGCGAAGCTTTAGACCATATTTTACTCTACGGGCCGCCGGGGCTCGGGAAGACGACACTGGCCCATATCATCGCGGCGGAACTGGGGGTTCAGATCCGGGTTACCTCGGGCCCGGCGATCGAACGACCGGGTGATCTGGCCGCGCTCTTAACTAATCTGGAAGAAAAGGATGTCCTTTTCATCGATGAAATTCATCGCCTCAACCGGACCGTTGAAGAGATCCTCTACCCGGCGATGGAAGACTACGCCCTGGATATTATTATCGGGAAGGGGGCCAGCGCCCGTTCGCTCCGGATCGACCTACCCCGTTTTACGCTGGTTGGGGCGACTACGCGCGCGGGCGCTTTATCGGCACCGCTCCGTGACCGCTTTGGGATCATCAACCGGTTGGACTTTTATTCGAAAGCCGATTTAGAGCAGATTATTATCCGGACCGCCCAGATCTTAAAGATCGATATCGAAGCAGACGGTGCCAACGAGTTGGCCCGCCGCGCCCGGGGCACCCCCCGGATTGCCAACCGTTTACTGAAACGGGTTCGGGATTATGCTGAAGTAAAGGCGGACGGGGTGATTACGGCTGCAGTAGCGGCCGCCGCGCTGACCCGCTTGGAAGTTGACGAGAAAGGGTTGGACCGGGTTGACCGGCTTATGCTGGAGACGATCATTGGTAAGTTTGACGGCGGGCCGGTGGGTGTTGAAACCCTCGCGGCTGCTACCCAAGAAGCGGTTGAGACGATTGAAGATGTCTGCGAACCATATTTGATGCAGATCGGTTTTCTCCAACGCACGCCCCGCGGGCGGGTTACGACCCGGTTGGCCTGGGAACATCTGGGGTTAAAATACAACCAAAAGGAAGAGACTAACCAGGGGGAATTGGGTTTGGGCTAAGAGCCGGCCAGCATGGTTTTGTGTATTACGAACAAGAAAAGAGGCATGGGCTTTGGAATTGTTACTTCATACTTGCTGTGGGCCGTGTGCCACTTATTCCACGGAATTTCTGCAGAAACAGGGATATGCCCCAACCATGTACTACTATAATCCCAATATCCATCCATACAAAGAGTGGCAGCGGCGCAAGGAAAGTCTGGAGAAGTTGGCTTCAGCGATAAAACTTCCGTTAATTCTGGAGGAAGCGTACGAACTATCCTCCTTTTTACAGCGCACCCTCCCTCGGGAACAGGAACGGTGCGGGATCTGTTATCGGATGCGGTTGGAAAAAACTGCTCGCCAAGCGCAAGTGCTGGGGATTCCGGTTTTCGGGACAACTTTATTGATCTCGCCCTACCAAAACCGGGAATTAATCTGCCAGATCGGCAGCGAGCTGGCGGCCGCCTATAACCTGTCCTTTTGTGACCTTGATTTACGGCCCGGTTTCCGGCGGAGCCAAGAGCTCGCCAGGGAATATGGGCTCTACCGGCAAGGTTACTGCGGTTGTATCTTTAGTGAGCGGGACCGCTATTATCGACCTAACCGCTAGCGCCAGCCCTTACAGGATGTGGCTTACCAGTAAACAGGGTCACAAGTGAGGATAAAACACAGGGGTAGGTTATTTTTGCCCAATTGGTGGCGGGCGGCGTGGAAAGCATGAAGAATGAAGGGGGTCTATGCTTTGGTCAATCCTGTTGGACCGATGGGCCGTTTCCTGATCATGGCGGGCCTTGTCCTTGTAATCCTAGGGGTTTTGCTCCAGTTTGGGGAGAAAATATTCAACCGGGGTCGTTTGCCCGGGGATATCCTAATCCGGCGGGGGAATTTTACTTTCTACTTTCCCCTCGGTACCTGTGTACTCCTGAGTATCATATTAAGCTTGGTAATGGCGCTGCTTAAACGGAGGTGACCTGTTGGGGCTCTATCATTGCGAAGGCATTATCTTACGGACCCGCGGTTTCGGGGAAGCCGACCGGATTGTGACCCTTTTCACCAAGGAAAAGGGGAAGATCGAAGCGGTGGCCCGGGGAGCGCGGCGCCCCCGGAACCGTTTGGTCGGGGTTACCCAGCAGTTTTCATACCTTAAAGCGTTGATTTTTACCGGAAAAAGTCTGGACCAAATAAGCCAAGCTGAACTCATTAAGTCTTTTGCTCCGCTCCGTGATGACCTTTTGAAAATGGCCTATGCCACTTGGTGGGCGGAGATCCTGGATGTTTTTTTACCCTTAAATGAGGTCAATAGCGAAGTCTTCCTGTTTTTGTTGGCTGGTTTGGTGGTGTTGGAGAAGGTACCCGACCCAATGCTAGTCTCCCGCGCTTTTGAACTGCGCCTGTTGAAATATTTAGGTTATGAACCTGTGCTGGACCGGTGCGTAAGTTGCCAGAAGGCGGAGGGGCCTTTTGTTGGATTTGCCCCAACCGAAGGCGGGCTGTTCTGTCGCTCCTGCGCCGGAGCGGCTGGAGTGAATCTCATTCCGGTCCGACCGGCAGCGTTGTCCTTTCTTCGTGATTTATACCAAGCTGACCTCCGGGAACTAGCCCGTCGACCGGTAGACCCGGCTTTGGGGAACGAACTAGGACAACTCCTCTTCACCTTTATTCAGCTCCGGGCGGAAAAAACGCTGAAATCCCTCTCATTCCTCCAGTCGTTGATGGCTTGGACCCCACCGGAGGCTGATTTAAATTGACAGGGCTCTTTGGACTTTGTTATACTTTAAGAATGAATTATGGGGATGATACTCGTGCATAAACTCCGTTTTATCCCGGCATTTTCCCAGTCATACCGGATGCTTTTGGCTTTTTCCGGTTTTGTTCTCGTCTTAAGTGTGGCTTTAGGTTATGGAACCTGGACGGCCGACCCGGTACTGGCGAAAACTGCGATCGAACAGGTCATTAAAGAGCAATTTATGGTCCTGATTGAAAAGATGACCGATCTTGGCTGGTGGGGACAGTTTTGGGTTATTTTTTTCAATAATCTCAAGGCGTCAGTTTTAATCATGCTCAGTGGCGCTTTCTTACCGTTTCTTCCGTTACTGGTGGGAGTTCTCCCCAATGGATTTATCATTGGTTTACTGGCCGGCCTCTATGAGTATGAGCAGGTCTTACCGAGAAGCACCTTTTTTCTGAGTTTATTGCCCCACGGCCTCTTTGAAATTCCCGCGATTTTACTGGCGGCCACCATCGGGATGATCTGGGGCGCGCGCAATTGGCGGAGCATTATCCGGGCTGGGACCGCTAGGTCTGCTTGGGGCGACCATGCCAAAGCAAGTCTGGCATATGTCCCGTTAATCTTCGCCTTGTTGGTTATTGCCGCACTGGTGGAAGTTTTAGTGACGCCCCTCTTGTTTAAAATGCCCCGCATTACTTAAATAAGCTAATGTTAGCCCGCGTTATAAAAATGCAGAGATGCGCAATGCTGATATAAGGAGGAACGATTATGGAGAACGAAAAAACACCCACGGCAACGACGACCATGGAAAAGATTGTTTC
>JAAZDX010000256.1 GCA_012512605.1 Bacillota bacterium | reverse complement strand
CACTGCATCGCTATTGGGTGGATTTAGCTTCGCGAAAACACTACAGGCACCCAACGCTGGGCCTTTCATCGCCTCTACCTCCTTAAGCTAGCGGCCGAACCGTAATCAACCGGCTTTCCTCCGACCGTAAAGCAATAATTGCACCCCGAATGTTATAGGCTACTGGATCGCCCGCCGGGCTTTTCCGGACGGCTTCCACCACCGTCGAAGGGACTAAACCCAGATCTAAAAGGCGATTACGGGGTAATCCCTCCGTCCCCACTTTCACCACTTGCGCCCGGTGGCCAATGGGGAGACAAGCCAGGGCGATCTCGGTGTTACCCATCTGCCCCACTCCTTTCAATACTTAAATCACCTTTGCGTGGTCTTTCGCCGCCGACAACAGTTTTGCCCGCGGCTAATATTTGCTTTAATATATGACCCAAGGCGTCCATCGGTGCGCGCCCACTTAATTTTTCCATAAAAAAACTACCGTTGAAAACGGTAGGCGGTAAAACAGTTTAGCTGCTTTTGGTCGAATTCCTGTGGTAATTGAAATTTACGTAGTCGACGGGAGCAACTACCCCATCCCTAGAGGAGAGGGGCAAAAAGACGAAAGACCCCTTCCAACGACTTGACCAGCCAAGACCGGCGCTGCCAGGAGGCTAAAGCGATCTCTTCACTCACCGCAAAGGTGGCCAAAATATCCTCCTTAATCTCTTTTAAGACCGGGACACCACAGATCCAAACCCCATTTTCGAATTGAAGATTAAAACTCCGGTAATCCATGTTAATAGTCCCGGTGACCGCATGGTCGTCATCGCTGATGATGGTCTTAGCATGAATATACCCCGGGCTGTACTCATAGACCCGTACTCCGGCTTTGAGCAGACGTCCGTAGTTGGAACGGGTGACGATATGCACATACCAGTGGTCAGTGATCTTTGGAGTGATAATCCGGACATCAACGCCGGATTTCGCCGCCGTACAGAGGGTTTCCGCCATTGAATCATCAATGATCAGGTAGGGCGTAGTGATGTAAACGTATTCTTTAGCGTTGGCGATTAATTGCCGGTACATCGTTTCCGCCGGATTGTTGGGGTTATTAACCGGGCTGTCGGAGAAGGGCTGGTAAAAACCATCACCTGTAACGCTAACGGTTGGACGATACTTACTGTAATCATCATCTTCATGGCTCTCCACCTCCCACATCTGAAGAAAAGTAACGGTTAAACTCCAAACCGCCTCTCCTTCCAAGCGGATTGCCGTGTCTTTCCAGTGGCCATACTTGGGATAAAGATTGGCATACTCATCGGCCAAATTAGTACCGCCGGTGTAGCCGATATTACCGTCGATCACCACAATTTTCTGGTGGTTACGGTAATTGATATATAAACGGGAGACGTACCGGTGCACCGGATTAAAAGCTAAGGCTTGAATCTGCTCGCTTCTCAGTTGCTCAATCAAGTTATTGGGCGCCGTTATAATGCTCCCCAGATCATCAAATAAAATCCTTACTTCTACTCCCTCGCGGGCTTTACGCCTTAGCACCTCATGGATACGGTCCCAAAGCTGCCCCTGGGCAAGAATATAATATTCCATAAAAATGAACCGCTCCGCTTTTTCCAGATCACGGAGCATCTGGGTAAACTGCAACTCACCGAGGGGGAAATACTGGCAACGAGTGTTTTTATAGAGCGGAAAGCCTTCCCGGATTAGAAAACCAGCCATCCGTTTGCGCCAGGGATGGGCCTTTTCTAACTCGGTATAGACCGCGGGGTCATGCTTCAGAAATTGCGCCCCCCGCCTTAACGCCTGTTGGGTCCAACGGCTTTTCCGGGTTCGGGGTGCGGCCCAGCTCCATAGCAGATACAACAAAAAGCCGAATACGGGTAACAACAGAATTACGACCAGCCAAACCAGGGTATAGGACGAATTCCCGTTATTATCCAAGAGCCAAACTATGGCCAATAGACTCAGGACCTCAAGAAATAAATAGAGATAAACCGTGTTATGTTTGAGGTGCCGCACCACCAGGGCAACGAGGAAAACTTGCGCCAGAATCACCAGTCCGACAAAGATAAGACGAATTAGCCCGGCAATCGTCCGCTCGTTTTTTTTCGACATCAATACCACCACCCTAGACGAGGGTTAATGCCAACATTTCTCTGCTGGCTGCATCATTTCGCAACTTTATCCTTAAACCTTTGGCAAAAATTACTTATAAATAACCCTCCTTGTTCACCATATGTTTCTGATAATCCTTACCGTTTCCTCCTTACTTCTACAAATCATTATCTTTTGCTGTTGTTAAATCCGAATAACGCAAAAAACCCGCCTCTAAAGAGGCGGGTTTTCCTAATAAACAAAGTAAGAGCGGTCGTTATGTTTTTCAGACTTTAATTAAATTCGCCATCGGGACAACTGTTACCAAGACCGGCAAATCGCGCCGAACTACCCAGTTCTGCTTCGATCTTTAACAGCCGGTTGTATTTGGCGTTTCTCTCGCCCCGGACCGGTGAGCCCAGTTTGATTTGTTCCGCACCCAAAGCAACCGCCAGATCGGCGATGAAGCTATCATTGGTATCACTTGACCGTAAAGAAACCGTTACCGCGAGACCGTTCTGTAAGGCCAAAATTCCCGCATCATAAGCCTCACTCACCGTGCCAATCTGGTTCACCTTTAAAAGCAAGGTGTTTCCGGCCTTCCGCTCGATACCCATCCTTATTCTTTCGGGATTTGTCACATATAGATCATCGCCAACGATCTTTCGATCGGGTAAGGCGGCCGTCAACTTGGCAAAGCTTTCAAAGTCATCCTGGTCGAAAGGATCCTCAATAAAGACCAGCGGATACTGTTTCGCCAGGCTAATATAGTAATCAATCAACTCCGCCGGCTCCATCTCCCGTCCGCCTACTTCATATAAGCCCCGCTCTTCCCGATAAAGATCACTGGCCGCCACGTCCAAGCCAAGCCTAACCTTACCGCCGTATCCAGCCTGTTCCACTGCTTCCAGCATCAGCTCAAAGGCTTGAGGGGTATCGCTCAGCGGTGGAGCCAGTGCACCTCCATCATCGGCAACCAAGCCGAACTTGTTCTGTAGATTTTTTCCCAGGTTGTAGCGGATCTCCACCAATGCCTCCAGGGCATCCGCAAAACAAGAAAACCCATCAAAAATTAACAAGTAGTCCTCAAAATCCAGAGAGGAAGGGGAATGTTTCCCCCCGGAAATGACCGTCGCCAGCGGAACAGGCAAGCGCACGCCACCCAGACCGCCTAAGTAGCGGTAAAGCGGTAAGCCGGCCGCTGCCGCCCCGGCTTTAGCAACCGCCAAGGAGACCGCCAGAATCGCGTTGCCCCCCAAGCGCTGTTTGTTCTTTGTCCCGTCAAGTTCACGCATTAAATTGTCAATCCGCCTCTGCGCAAGCACATTTTCACCAATTAGTTTGGGGGCGATCTCCCGGTTTACGTTTTCCGCCGCCTTCTTCACTCCCAAACCCCTGAACCTTTTCCCCCCGTCATAAACCTCCCACGCTTCGTACTTCCCTTTCGAGGTTCCGCTGGGCACCGAGGCCTCAACCCGGATCCCATCATTGGTGGCGAGTTCCACCTCCACAGTAGGTCGGCCCGGCCCGCTCAAGATCTCCCTTGCTCTAATCAGTTCGATAACACTTTTCATTACTTAACTTCGCTCCTCTGCTTTTGATAATCCCCCATCTTATTTGGAAAAGGAAGAGGCGCTCCTGAAAAACGTCTCTTCCTTCCTTTCTGTTAGTTTAGCTTACCGCGCCGCTCTATTGGGGACACCTCACACAAGCTAACGAATAAGAAGAAGCCGTAGATTCATAACATTGGTTCCGGTATGTCCGGTAATTAACGCATCATCCAACTTGGTCAGCGCCGTTGAACTATCATGATTTTTGATCGCATAATCGAGATCGACGCCTAATTCTTCCGCTCTTTCCTGGGTTAAGGAGTCGACGATCCCTCCGGCGATCTCGGTCGGCCCATCCGTACCGTCGGTATCCACGGATATGCAGACAACTTCCGCGGGTGCTTTAAATTTTTGGGCAAATGCTAACACCAGTTCTTGGTTGGGTCCGCCTTCCCCACATACGTCTCCGATGGTCACCGTGGTCTCTCCTCCGGAAATTAAAGCACAGGGCGGAGCCACCGGGCGTTTGTACTTAACGATCTCTTTTGCGATCCCTGCAAAGCAAATCCCCACATCTTTAGCTTCGCCTTCAATGGTTGAGGACAGAATAACCGAATTGTACCCTAATTCCGTGGCCCGTTTGGCCGCTGCCTCACAAGCACCCACCGGGTCGCCCACGCTAAAGATGGATGTTTTCATCCCTTCCAGCGACTTTACAGTTTCCAGTTCCGGTCTTTTCTTTCCCTCCATTAAATAATTTTTGATGGAGGGCGCCACCTTTTCTAATAAATCGTAATATTCCAAGACATCGAGGGCGTCCTGAAAAGTCGATGGATCCGGTAGCGACATATCCGGCCAGGGCATCCCTTCCGGGGCGGTGTCTAAAGTGAGAGTAACCGCCTCAGCCGGTTGGATATAGGCTACCAAGCGGCCGCCTTTCATCTGACAGAGATGCTTGCGCACAATATTGATCTCACGAATTACCGCACCACATTTCAAAAGTAGATCTGTAAGGTGCTGCATCTCCTTGAGGGTAATTCCATCCGCTGGCAAGGTTACCAACGAAGATGAACCGCCCGTAATCGCCGCAAAGACCAGATCCTTTTCCCCCGCCTTCTCCACGACCTTTAGGATCTTACGGGCACCGGCTACACTATCCTCATCCGGGATCGGATGCCCGGCTTCGTGAATTTCGATCCGTTGCAGACGTCTTTTTTCGCCCCTTTTCACCACCACAACCCCTTCGGTGATCAGGTCCCCGAGAATATCTTCCAAGGCTTCGGCAATAGGATAAGAACCCTTACCGGCACCAACCACATAGATATGTTCAATCTGTTTTAAGTGATAGACCTTCTCACCGACATGAAGCAGGTCACCTTCCAGTCTGACCAGATTATATGTGCCAACCCCCGGATCAGCCCCTTTAATTCCTGCTTCAATAATTTCCAAAGCATCCCGGCGGGCTTTTTGGTGGCCATGCGAAACAAGCGCATCAAAGTTTTTCAGAATCCTTGCTTTATCTTCAAGTCTATTCATTCCAGTTCCCATCCTATCTCTATGTAATATTGATTACCCCATCAGAGGAGGGGAGCTTTGGTCAATCATTCCTATCTCCAAAGATCTTAAATTTTAATACAATAAAAGGCTTAGTTAAAATAGCTATTACAAAAGGAGCATCGTTTTATTAACTATTAAGTCCATAACTAAAGCCCTGGTCCTCTATTTACCCTGATCAAAAGTCCATTTTTGCCGTAATTAGTTATTTCATCCAAAATAACAATGGTCCTTAAACTGTTGCTATTACACTTTGATTGTATTAACCCCCGGCAATAGATTTTAACTAAGCCAAAATTGACGAACTAGACACTTACCCCGACCTGTTCAGCCTTCTTCCCTTTCTTAAAGGACTTAACCGCCACCGTTAAGGCGATCAACAAGGATAAGCCGATAAACAAGACAGAGATTGGGCGGACAAAGAAGACACTCCAGTCGCCAGCGCTGAGGATTAAAGAACGGCGGATCTCACTCTCCAGCATTGGCCCCAGAACTAAACCTAATACCGTCGGGGCCATCGGGAACCCGCCCCGTAACATCAGATAACCAAAAAGGCCGAGGAGTAGGGTAATCCATACATCAAACAAGCTGTTCCGCAGGGCATAGGAGCCCACCACCGCTAGAATCACCAACATTGGTGCTAAAAAGTAATTGGGCACCTTCAGAATCCGCACAAAAAACTTAATCCCCACCAACTGGATCAGCCACATAAAGATATTGGCAATCAAGAGTGTAGTGAAGATCCCCATGATAATATGGGGCGTTTTCGTAAAAAGCTGGGGACCGGGCTGTAAGCCGTGGATCATCAATCCTCCCAGCAAAACTGCGGTCACACTATCGCCCGGGATGCCCAAAGTAAGCAGCGGAATCAGGGCACCGCCGGTTACCCCGTTATTGGCCGCCTCCGAGGCGATTACCCCGCCCGGATGCCCTTTCCCGTACTCCTCCGGACGTTTCGAAAACCTTTTCGCCTGGTCATAGGCAAGAAAAGCCGCAATATTACCACCTGTAGCCGGAATGATACCGATGATGGTCCCGATCACACTTGAACGCACGACATTAAACTTGTGCCGCCAAACCTCTTTGAGCGAAGGGATGAAACCGGATAAATTCAGGGTTGTTGTCGTCATCTCTGTGGTCTGTTCTTCGGAAAGACCCCGCAAAATCTGGGGAATCGCGTAAAAACCAATTAAGGCTGGCATGACCGCTATGCCGCTCATTAAATTGACATTACCAAAGGTAAAGCGAAGGTCGCCCATGATCGGGTCCACCCCAAAAAGGGAGAGCCATACTCCGATCAATCCGGAGATCACCCCTTTAATCAACGATTTCCCGGAGACCGAAGCGATGATCATCAACCCAAACAAGGCCAAGGCCGCATATTCCGGTGGGCCAAAACTCAAAGCAACCTTGGCCACCTGCGGCGCAACCGTAGCCAAAACCAACCAGCTGACAAAGCCACCAAAAAAGGAGGCCGTCGCCGCCCACCCCAAGGCTTTAGCCGCCTGACCCTTTTGGGCCATGGGGTACCCGTCAATGGTGGTCACCACCGCTGAGGGTGTGCCTGGTATGTTCAAGAGAACGGCCGCCACTGCGCCCCCAGCAATTCCCCCCACGTAGACTCCTAGCATCATGCCAAGCGCATGAATCGTTGGAAAAGTATAAGTGATCGGCACCAGCAATGCTACACCCATGGTCGCGGTCAATCCGGGCAGACTACCGAAGACCAGTCCCATAAAGGTACCGACGAAAGTCCATAGTAGAGCCATGGGATCTGTTAAGACTTGCATAACCATTGAAAAATATGAAGCTGCTTCCATTGCTCTCACCTACCTTAATAAAAATCCTTTACGCCAACGGTATCTTAAAGACGTAGACAAAAAGTAGATAAATAGCCATTGTATAAACGCCTGCCAAGACCAACGATCGCCAAATCGACCTTTTTTCCGCAGAAACCAGTAGTAACGAGGCACCCGTTACAAAAAGAAAGGAAACCACCAAAAACCCCAGATACCGCCAGAGAAAGACCAACAGTAAACACATGATGATTACGATCAACGTTTGGCGGGGGATATAAGGAACAATTCTCCAGATCAGTTTTGTTTGGCCTTCGCCCTCGGATCGTGCCGCTTTTTTCGCTCTTACTTTTTCCCAAATAATTGGAGCAAGCAAGCAGGCATTTAAGATCAATATCGCCCAAAATGTAATGAGGGGAAAGGTCCGGGGGCCAATGCCCCCGGGTAAAGTAATTGTCGAGACATTTTGAGCAAGCTTGATGAAAAAGAGGGCGCCGAATGATAAAATAGCGATTACCCAGTACTCAGCTGCTCTTGACTTCATTACTAAAAACCCCTTATATGTCTTAATAAATTTTGCGCGCTACCTCTGCTAAGGCGGAAGTCACACCCTCAATGTATGCTTCAAACTCATCTCCGTAGATTGGATTGCAGACAAAGCCCGATTCGGCCGCAAAGGTCTGGAACTCCTCGGTCAGCATCGCTCCTCTAAAGATCTCGGCTAATTTAGCTTTAACCTCTTTATTCAAACCAGCCGGGGCCACCAGGTAAGAAATCTGTGCAACCGGCCCGTACGGGAAGACATCATAGCCCATCTCCGCAAAAGTAGGAACATCCGGCAAAGAAGCCAGGCGTTCATCGCGGAAGATTCCGAGGGCCCGAAGTTCTCCGCTCTGAATCTGACTGATTGTCTCGGATGGTTTTAGTACCACAGCGTCAATGTGTCCACCCATTACAGCCGCAATGGCCCGCGAAGCCCCATTGAAAGGTACTTGCCGAATGGAACTGCCAACACTTTGTGCCGCCAAGACCGCATCTGCGTGGTTCACGTTTTTACTACCAGCGGTACCAACCGTGATTGTTTCTGGGTTCGCTTTTACATCAGCCAAGAATTCATGAAGATCCTGCCATTTGGCGTCCTTATTGACCGCCAGGAGCATTGGATCCTCGGAAATCAGGCAGATATTGGTGAAACGGTCGCTTTTCCAGGAGATTTGGTCCTGAGCGATCAAGCTCAAAATCGTACTGGAGGCTAGGCCCACAGTATATCCGTCCGGCCGGGAAGTAATTAGTTCAGTAAGACCAACCGCGCTATTGCCACCCTCTTTATTTACAACTACCGTATTGACGCCAAATTCTCTATTGATGATCGGCTGGAGTTTTCTGGCCATAATATCGGTAGCTCCCCCTGGCGACCAGGGAACAATGATGGTGATCTCTCTCCGGGGTTACCATGCAGCAAAAACTACTGTTGACGAGAGTAGAACCGTACATAAAACCAATAGTAATAATACTTTGTGTAAACGTTTTTTCATCTTCATTTCCTCCTCATGCTTTTTCCCCTAAAGGTAACTGTTCTGAAGCCACTAACAACGAATAACCTTTCCTCTAGAATCTTACCATTACCAACTACTTTTCCTCGGCCAACACCCCCTCTACTGCAATCATGAGGTTTAAGATATGTTCATACATAGCCTCACGCGCTGCCAATGGGTCTTTATTCCGCAAGGCTTGATAAATCTTCCGCATCTCTACTTCCGATGGTACCGCCCGGTTTGCCAATTTTAGTGTCGATTGCCGAATACGGTGGACCTCGTCTTGATAACCATCAATGATTTGGTAAATCTCTTTATTTCCACAAAGGCGCCAAATCATTTGATGTAAGATACTATCCGTCTCATAGATGCACTTTTCCTTTACTTCCCATTTGTTGTCAAGGCTTGACAACAACGCAAACTGCTTATCAAGTTTCTCGATATCCTCATCAGTAATCCGTTTCGCAGCTATTTCCGCCGCATACGGTTCTAAAAGCAGCCTGACTTGGCAGATATCTCTTGCTTTTTCCAGGGAAACCGGGGCAACAATCGTCCCGATCTGTGGTTTAACCAGAACCAATTTATCCTGCTGCAAACGACGGATCGCATCACGAACTGGCGCTCTGCTTACATTATACTTCTTTGCCATGCGCGCTTCCGAGATCTTTTCGCCCGGTTTGAGTTTTAACGAATTAATGTCCGCGCGCATCGCCTCATAAATAAGATCATTTGTTGTTTTCCGCGTATTCATAAATCGTATGTACCCTTTCTAAGCATACTAGTATACTAGTATTCTTACAAGTATTTTAACACTACATTTAATTTGTGTCAATTGTTTTTTGATCCGATATGTAGTCTTCTGTGTTAATGTCAGGTTGAAGTTAAAAGTTCACGGCAAACGCAAAAAGCCTCACCAGGGTGGTGAGGCTCGATTTTAAAAAGCCGCCAACGAAGGCGGCTTCCAGTAGTCTACCAAATTTGTTCTACATAATTTTATTCGAGTCAAAGTAAGTCAACATACACTAGCGGCAATCCTCACGCCAACTTCTTTTTTCATTGGTATCCCTCCCAATTTAGATGACGTTATACCAAATCTAAAGTCCCAAAAGGGAGGGTAACACATCTTACCAGCGGTCGTTTTTAGCACTTTATAGCGGTTACACGGGTCAAAACTGCCTTCTAAACCCGATTAACCTGAGCTATTCAGTTCCTTCCGGCGCTCCTTCCAGTCCGGTAAATACTTGGTCAAATAACTATAAAAACGGGCGTTATGATACCGCTCCAACAAGTGAATCATTTCGTGGACAATAATATACTCAAGGCAACGGGGGCTCTTCTTTACCAGTTCTAAATTGAGCCAGATCCGGCGGGCTTGGATGTTACAACTTCCCCACTTTGTCTTCATCTGCCGTACTTTCCATTCCTGAACCGAAACACCAATCCTTTTTTCCCATTTTTCAATATAGGTTGGAATTGCCGCCTGCAATTGCCGCCGGTACCAGACGCGCAAAACCCTCTGACGCTCATCCCTTGTGCTACTAGGCCGGACATATAAGTTCATAGATCCTTCGGCGCTTAACTCTACCCGTTGCCGGCCGCTGGTTGCGACGACTTTTAGGAGATAAGGCTTACCGAAATAAAGGTGGCTTTCGCCGTTAACATACTCAAAGTCCGGTTGAACGGGCCGGGCGCGCAGCTTTGCTTGTTGCTTTCTAATCCAGTCCAGCTTAGAACGGGCAAAGATAACAATTGTTTCCTGATCGATCCGCGACGGAACCGTCATACGGACGCGATCGCCAGGCGGTTGAACCGATAAGTAAATATGTTTAATGTTTTTCCGAATCACCTCGACTTCAAGGTCGTCGAGGATTAATTTCGCCATCATATTTCGGCTTACCCTTTTTTCTCTACTCATCCCTGCTTAGGAGTTCTTCATCATTACGCTTTCAATCACTTCCGAAACTTCTTCACAGGCGTCGCAGCATTTTTCCATATAATCGAAGGTTTCACGCCAAGCCATAATTTGGATGGGGTCTTTTTCGTTGACAAAAAGGTTCCGTAGTGCCGTGACAAACAAGGCGTCGCCCTCCTCTTCCAGGCGGTTAATCTCCACAATTAATTGGTGGAGAGTCTGGGACTTCCGGAAATTAGCGAACTCGGCCACCGCTTCCTTCAGCGCCTCACAACACTGTACAATAATGGAGGCCATTTTAATGGCATCTTCACGCATCACAGCAATGTTAAACATATAAAAGCGCAGGAGTACATCCTCAATAGTGTCGGTCACGTTATCGATGGCGTCACCTAAAGCAATGATATCTTCCCGTTCAATGGGTGTAATAAATTCCCGTGCCAGTTTCTTCACCATGGCATGCCGCCCTTTATCACCGGCATGCTCGATCTCATGCATCTCTTTTATCTTCATTTCCAGCTCTTCAACCTTGAAATCATTGACGATTTCGTTTAAAAGCACGGCAGCATCACAGGAATACTGGACTAATTCGACAAAAGTGGTAAAATAATTATCCTCTTTTTTTCTCGCCATTTACCATCTACCCCTTTCTCATCGCTTCCCGTTACCATTACTCTAACCGCAGTTGATTACTTACTACAAATGGGCCTTAAAACACCCACATAAACAGTTTCGCAAGGAGAAAACCGATCAAGCCACAACCGGGGAAGGTTAAAATCCAGGCTGAGATCATCTCTTTAACTATGCCCCAGTTAACTGAGGATAACCGTTTAGCCGCACCAACCCCCATAATCGCTGTCGTCTTCGTATGGGTGGTACTGACCGGAATCCCGGTGATCGAGGCCACGAACAAAGAAATGACTGCTGCCAGATCAGCAGAAAAGCCCTGGTACTTTTCCAACTTTACCATATCCATCCCGACTGATTTTATAATCCGCAAACCACCGATTGACGTCCCCAACGCCATAACCAGCGAACAAAGGACCATCAACCAGACGGGAATCTGGAACTTGGTAACACCAGCCTGTCCCTGGGCTAAAAACAAACCCAACAGAAAAACCGCCATAAATTTCTGGCCATCCTGGGCACCATGCATAAAGGCCATCCCCGCCGCACCGGTGATTTGGGCGTTCTTAAAAAAACCAAAAGTTTTGCGGCGGTCCATCCGGGAGCAAATCTTCTCAATCAGCTTCACCACCAGCCACCCGGTGCCAAAACCCATCCCGGTCGAAAGGGCCAGGCCATAAAGGACCTTGACCCATTCACTGGGGTTGATCCCGGCAAACCCTCCTTGAAGGGCAATGGCTGCTCCAGAAATTCCGGCAATCAAGGCATGGCTTTCACTGGTCGGAATACCGAACCACCAGGCAGCGGTCGCCCAGATCACAATCGCCAGCATCGCCGCACAAAGAGCAACCAGGGCTTCATGGGAGTTTCCCCCAAAGTCCACCATATTATAAATGGTCTGCGCAACGGTGGCATTAACCATGGTCATCACAAAGACGCCCAAAAAATTAAAGACCGCCGCCATGATAATCGCCGCCCGCGGACCCATTGCTCTGGTCGAAATACAGGTCGCAATCGCGTTTGGCGCATCAGTCCAGCCATTAACCAGAATTACCCCCAAGGTTAATACCGAAGTCACCAAAAGCGCCGGAGTTGAGGCCAGTTGTTCTAAATAATCCAGCAGTGAAACGGTCATTCTTTCCCTCCTCTGCTCTTACCCGATCCCAATGAAAACACCTTTTAATACTTTGTTAGTTTTGCGGATTTAATGTGAAAATACAAGATCGTTTTGATTAAACCTTTTTCAGGCACGCCTTTTCAATTGTAAGAAAGTTCCGGGGTAAAGTAAAGTTCTTTGGCGCGAAAACTCCGGGGGTCCACTACTAATTAATCTTTTTTTAACATAAGCAAGCCTGCTAAATTCCTTACACGGATCATCCTTGATGGATCGCGCATACCATGAAAAAAACCGCTTGTCCTTGCCACCCAACTAGGCTGGCAAGGACAAGCGTCCCTTACACCTCACCGTTCGCTTCCTTCGTGGGAAAAGGTTTCGAATAGACGGTCTTCGCCGTTACATTAGGTAACATGCCCAGTTTTCCTGATAAGGCGCTGATCACATCGTTTGGCGCATCCATCACGATACAGATAATTGAAATCTCCCGTTGCCGGTAGGGTACCCCTAAGCGGCCAATGATGTATTTGTTATAGTCGTGCAATATGTTATTAAGTTTCTCAACTGCGTCATAACTTTCAACAATGATGCTGACCGCCGCGATTCTGGTTTGCATCCTTCATCCCCCTCCTCATATTTAGAGATCCTTGCGCATTCAAGCACAAGGATCTTATATCCGCCCCAGAAAAAACCCTTACCTTATATTGTGGTTTTATTATACTATACCCGATTAGGGAATTTCAAGAAAACACAAACCTCAATAAATTAGCCCCATCTACCTACCTGATACGACCCAAAGTTTTTAAGATTATAATCCACCCCATCGATTCCCTTGCCAAAACCGCCCGCATATGGTAAATTTACTAAAAACCATCAACCCCTGGCGGCAAAAGGGGTTAAGGGGGCGAAACCTTGCAGATCGTAACCTTGGGACCGAAAGGGACCTTTTCGGAAGAGGCGGCACTGATTTATCAGAAACGCATCTCCGGTCAGACCGCACCGGAAAATATTAGATTTTCCAATATCTTCGACTGCCTCCAAGCAGTAGAATCGTACCAGGCCGACCGGGCCGTCTTACCTGCGGAGAACATGGTGGATGGGATCATTGGTCTTACTTTTGACGCCTTGATCGAGTTCCATGATTTTATCAAGGTCAATGATGAAGTCCATGTTAACATCAAGTACGTCCTGGCGGGCCAGATGGATCAGCCTAAAAAGGTGAAAACGATTGTTTCGCACCCTTCAGCCCTCAACCAGTGCGCACAAAACCTGGAACGTCTTTTTCCTTCCATTATGCCAGTACCAGTTGCTTCGACGGCGGAAGCAGCCGTCAAAGCCACAGAAGAAACGGGAGTGGCCGCTTTATGCTCACCCCGGACCGCCCAAGAATACGGTCTAAATATTCTCCATGAAAACCTGGCTGATTATCCGGATAACGAGACCCGCTTCTTTGTCTGCGGACTAACCGATCATGCCCCGACCGGCAATGACCGGACCTTGCTCGCGGTCCGTTTCGGCGCGAACCGTCCGGGCCAATTGTATGAGATTACCGGTTTCTTTGCGGACAATGGGGTCGACTTGGCTTTTGTCCAGTCCCGCCCGTATAAAGTACGTCCACAAGAATATGTCCTGCTTTTTGAGATGGTCGGGCACAAATCCGAACCCGGACTGAAAAGAGCCCTCCACCAAATTGAACAGAAGATCCGGCAGACCAACGGTTGGAAAAAAGTCCTTGGGAGTTATCCCCGCCGCAAGAAGGAAGAAAACGGGGACAGCTAGTCACCAAACCTTTGACCACACCGGTGACGACGACATCCACGGTGACGACAAGAATCAACATAGCCATCACAAAGCCGGTAGTCGCCGCCTTCAATCCAGAGCATCTTCCCGTTTACCAAGGATTCGGCCATTTTTTTCCGGGCTTCGGCATAAATCCCTTGCACGGTCGTCCGTGCGACGTTCATCTGCTGTGCACACTCTTCCTGGGTAAGCCGCTCCAAGTCAATCAACCGAATAGTCTCGTATTCATCGACGGTCATCTTAATAAAACTGTCCGGATCCGCACCGTAGTCCAACGGGCCAAAACGGGTGCGTTTTGGCAAGGCGCAGACGTTTCTTTTTTTTCGTGGTCTTGACAAGACAATTCACCTCGCTCAAAAGCTTTACGGGTGGCGGGCAGGCCAGCTCCAACTCCTAGTCGCCGTCGCCGCTGATCGCCGCCAGCCCATCCCGGTCAAGAATCTCAATCCCCCGCTGCCCTTTGAGCATGATCAGCCCACGCTCTTGAAAGGCCGACAGTTTACGGCTCAAGGTTTCTTGGGTCATCCCGAGCTGAGAAGCGAAATCCCCCTTGGTCATCCCGAGGACCATCTCCTTTTTCCCAGCGGCAATACCCAATAAGGAACGCGCTAAACGTTGTTCGACCGTATTGAGATTGAGCGTTTCAATCAAATGTTCCGCCTTCTCCAAGCGTTGACTCAATTCCGCCATGACCTTAAAGGCAATTGAAGGGTACTTTTTCATCAGTTCTTTTAGTTTTGCCCCTTCAATCAGGCACATGGTACAGTCTTCCAACGCTTCCCCATTATCGGTCATTGGCAATGAGCTGAAAAGGGATAGTTCACCCATAAACTCACCGGGTCCAACTACTCTGATTACTTGTTCTTTCCCGTTGGCATTAATCCGGGAAACCTTGACCCGGCCGGTATGCAAGACATAAAGTTTCCCCGCCTGCTCACCCGCCATGTAAACCAGTTCCCCTTTTTTAAAGGTTTTTGCTGTCGTAATGGCGGCAATTTCCTGCATCTCTTCTTTAGTTAAATTATTAAAGATGGGTACTCTTTCGATGCAACTGGCATGCTCTGCAAGGCAGCAATGGTCCACCATCACAAAGCCCCCCCAAAAAATATTTCCGTCGCCACAAAGATCCAAACTCTAAACAACTCGCCTTTGATTGCGGGCAGTGATGTCACTTTTTATAAGGGTTAAACCGCTTTAAACTCAAGGAGTTTGTCACCACCGAGATTGAACTGAAGGTCATGGCCGCCCCCGCGATGATCGGGTTCAACAAGCCGAACGCGGCAAAGGGAATCCCAAGCGTATTGTAGATAAAAGCCCAGAACAAATTCTGCTTGATTTTCCGCATCGTCTGCCGGGAAAGGCGAATCGCCGCCGGAATCGTCAGTAAATCGCCACGCATCAGGGTGATATCAGCGGTCTCCATCGCCACATCCGTTCCGGTCCCAATTGCCAGTCCAATATCGGCCGTGGCCAATGCCGGTGCATCGTTGATGCCGTCGCCAACCATGGCTACTATCGCCCCTTGCTTTTTCAGCTTCTCCACTTCTTCCGCCTTGTGTTCCGGAAGGACCTCCGCGAGGACATTGGCGATTCCGACCTGCTCCGCAATGGCAGCCGCGGTTCTCCGGTTATCCCCAGTAATCATGTAGACCTCAATCCCCATCTGCTGCAGTTCGGCAATGGCTTCCTTGGAGTTTTCCTTTAAAGTATCAGCTACGGCGATAATCGCTTCCACCTGGTTGTCAATGGACATAAGCATCGCCGTCTTCCCTTGATTCTCCAGCTCAACCACAGCCGCTTCCACGGTATCGAGGGCGATCCCGTTTTCCATCATTAACTTCCGGGTTCCAATATAGATCTCCTGCTGATCAACGACGGCCCGGATCCCGTGACCGGGGATTGCTTCAAACTGGTCCGGATCGGGTAGATTACCGTACTCCGCCTTTCCCTTTTCATAGATGGTGACCCCAAGGGGGTGTTCGGAATTTTTCTCCGCAATCGCCGCTAACCGCAGAATCTGTTTGTCTTCGCGCGCGCCCAAGGACAAAAGATCCGTTACTTCGGGTTGGCCTTTGGTAATCGTTCCGGTTTTATCCAGCACCACCGCGTTTAACTTATAAGCCATTTCTAAATATTCGCCGCCTTTGATTAAAATCCCGTTTTCGGCACCCAACCCGGTCCCGACCATAATCGCCGTTGGCGTCGCCAGGCCGAGGGAACAGGGGCAAGCGATCACCAGGACGGAGACGGCGCTAACGATGGCCATTGCTAAATCACCAACCACCAGGGACCAAAGGAAAAAGGTGAAAATCGCAATGCCGATCACCACTGGCACAAAGATCCCGGAAACCTGGTCGGCAATCTTTTGGATCGGAGCTTTACTCCCCTGGGCCTCTTCCACCATCTTGATGATCTGCGCGAGAACCGTATCCTTACCAACCTTGGTTGCCTCAAATTTAAAGGTACCAAATTTATTAAGCGTCGCGCCCACCACCAGGTCACCAGCCTTTTTCTCCACCGGCAGGCTTTCACCGGTTAACATCGACTCGTCAAGGGCCGAATTCCCTTCGATAATTTTGCCGTCCACCGGGACCTTTTCACCGGGCCGGACCACAATAATGTCGCCCGGCACCACTTCAGAGATGGGAATATCCACTTCCTGGCCATCTTTGATTACCCGGGCTGTTTTCGCCTGTAAGCCCATGAGTTTTTTGATCGCTTCGGAAGTTTTGCCCTTGGCAACAGCTTCCAGGTATTTCCCAAGCAGGATCAGGGTGATAATGACGGCCGAGGTCTCAAAGTATAGATCCTTCATCACCCCCAGTTGGGTAGAAACAAAGAAACCATTGTAGATGCTGAAAAAATAGGCCGCCGTGGTTCCCATCGCAATTAACACATCCATATTGGGGCTTTTCGCCCGTAAGGCATAATAAGCGTTTTTATAGAAACGCCAACCGATAATAAACTGAATCGGCGTCGCGATGAGTAGCTGGAAATATTCATTATGGAGAAACGGAAGATCAATCTTGAGCAGACTAACGATCATCGCCAGGAGCAGCGGCGAACTCAGGACCACCGCAATCGTCAGTTCCTTCCGAAACCGCCTGATCTCCTTTGCTCTTTCTTCCTTTTCCCGGTCCCGGCTACCCTCTTCCGTCCGGGCGGCTTGATAACCAAGCTCTTCCACCACTTTGATCAGATCGGCCACTTTAACCTGGTTGTCATCGTATTCCACCGTCGCTTTTTCGGTCGCCAGGTTAACCGCTGCCTTCTGGACCCCCGGAAGCTGGTTCAGCTTTTTTTCGATCCGGGCCGCAAAAGCCGCGCAAGTCATCCCTTTAAGATTAAGAACCACTTTCCCGGCGGGATCCTCTGCAATCACATTGAAACCTAGCCTTTGGATAACCT
>JAAZDX010000255.1 GCA_012512605.1 Bacillota bacterium | reverse complement strand
AGCCGCTTCCACGGGACTAGGTTGCACGCACATTACTTCCGGTTTTTCCACCGCGCCATCATTTACTTTCCGAACGAAAACCCTTTCTTCGCTCTCCTCCTCAGCCTGAAAACAGTCGGACGGGTCCACCAAATGTTCTGTTTCGCCCCCACCTTTCTCCGCGTGCCGGTCGATGTCTTCCGTCCCTTGATGTTCTTCAATTCTTGGCTGTAGATCTGTCTTTAACTGTTCTTCTGTTCTTGGCTGTTCATCCGTCTTTAGCTGTTCTTCCGCCCTTGGCTGTTCATCCGTCCTTAGCTGTTTTTCCGCTCCTTGTTGAACAGTCAAGCGTGAAAGCCCTCCTTCTGGATTTTGTTCCGCCTGTTCAACCCCGTTTCGTTGGCTTCTTCCGCATTCTTTTTTCTGTGGCTTCCGTCCATTGGGGGCAGCCCTTTGTGACCGGACTACTTCATCGTCCATCATATTAGTTGATAAAAGAAGCTTCTTCCCCCGGTTTTCTCCGGAAACACCCGGTGTAATGAAAAGATGCGCCGGAGAATAGTGTTCATCTTCCGTTGCCGTAGGGACCATGTAGTTGTCAGCCACAATTAGATAGCGACGGTGAAGGTGGAAAAACCAGAGTGTGCAGAGGGCAATTAAGGCCGTAATCGCAACAAAAGCGCCAATAACAAGTGCTAACTCCATGCTCATGCCCCCCTTTAACCTCTCCCCACGGTTGGCTAATATAATATATGAAACACTCCTGGATTGTGCTCATTTCTTAAAAAGGAAAAATGGGCTCAGCTCGCCCATTTTTCCTAAGACTATTTCGCCAGCGGATTAAGCCCCCACGGGTAGCAGCGGCGTAGCGACAAAGATCACGTCGGTTACCACTTCAATCGGTACCGGGTTTGGATTCCCGTCGCCGACCACATCCAAAAGCACAACAGCCTTTTCCACCCGCTCGATGCCGGGTCCGGACACTTCGGTTACGACCGGAAACTCCCGAACTTCAACCCCAGTTGGGGTTTGGATCGGTGCCCGGACCAGAACCGTCTCTGTGACTATTCCCGGCCCAGTGACGGAGGTTACAACCTGGAAGGGTTCGGGGGCCGGGGATTCTCCGGTCACTTCAGCATTCAAAACAATAATCTGACGGAGGAAACGACCATCAGGGGACAGGGTAAAGGAGATGTTTTCAATCTCAACCGCAACGGTAAAGGGTGTATCCGGGGTAATTCCGGGGACATTCACCAATATGGAGAAGGGAATCTGTTCCATCACCGAACGGACCACACCATCTTCGCCGACGAAAAAGACCTGTTTATTGATGATCCCATCGACCAACACCGCATCATTGAAGATTACCCGCGCCCGGAGATCGGTGATCACCCCTTGTACTTCTTTAATTTTAACCGCTGGTTGCGGTAGTTCAACGACATTTTCCACGATAATCTGCTGACGGCCGGTGACAATGCCGGCTGGCGGAACGACGACTTCCACAACCACATTGCGGACAACCGGGACTGGAATCCGTTCTCGCCGTTCGACCAGGATCTGGCGGAGTCCTTCCCCGATCACTTGCTCTAATTTGAAGAGGGAAAAATCGCCGGTGACCAGAGGAACTTGGATGGTCTCCGTCACAACCACATTAAACAGCACAATCACTTTCTGCCGGACGGTGGTTTCGGTTTCTAAGTTAAAGAGGATCGTCTCGATCCGGGGCTGGATCGTGACGTTTAACCCGGGCAAAGCGCCAGGCAGATCAATAAATAAACTAAAGCGCAGATCCTCCGCTTGATGGTATTCAATATTATCGGTACCAATGTAAAAGATTTGCTTATGGATTACACCCTGGATAATTACTTTATCCGGGATTACTTCCGCCACTAAACTCCGTACTTCACCGACGATCTCCCTTACCTTGAGGGCGGGACGTTCTAAAGTCAGGACCGCTTCGTTTAAAATCTGCTTCTGTCCTTCCCCAATTACCTGCTGAACTTTGAACAAGGGTCCCGTCCCGATGGCAACGCGTTCTTGGATTGCTTCGGTCGCTTTGACAAAAACCTCGACCACTACTTTCTGCCTCAATTCAGTAGTGGATAGTAACTCAAAGAAAATCCCCTCGATCCTGGGATGGACCTGAAGATCAACCCCCGGAACCACCCCGGGTAGATCCAAAAATAAACTAAAAGGAACATCTTCGGCTTGGTGACGGGCGTTATTATCCAGATCGACAAAGAAGATCTGTTTATGGATAATTCCTTGGATAATTACTTTATCGGGAATAACCTCGGTTTCAAGATCCCGAATCTCGCCTCTAATTTCATCCACTTTCAGGGCAGGTACGTTTAGGGTAACTATGTTTTCAACAAGTTCCTGTTTGACCCCTTCGCCGACCACCCGCGGCAAAAGCAGTAAAGGACCGGTTCCTAGTGCGAGTCCGACCTGGACAAACTGGGTGACTTTCACAAAAATCTCGAGAATGATCTTTTGTTGGACAAAGAAACCATTGTCCGTCAGGTGGAATAAGATTTTCTCGATCCGGGGCAGCACCTGAACATTCATCCCCGGTTCCGCACCGGGAATCTCAATAAAGGTGCTGAATGGCACATCTTCGGAGAAGTGGCGGACAATATTGTCAATACCCACAAAGAAAATCTGTTTATGCACGACACCTTGGACGATAACTTTGTCTTTGATCACTTCCGCCGTGACCCGCTGCACTTCACCGGTGATATTACGGACTTTCAAGGCGGGGCTCGGCAACTGGGTTGGACGAACCACCGGTTGCACCCGGGCGATCCGCTCCCCAACGGTCACCTCCGCCCTCTCTAGCTGTTGGACGACCCCTTGATCCCGGGGGACCTCCGCTCTTGGTGCTTGCGCATCGTTCACCCGAATCCGGGTCACTTGCGGATTAAAATCAGCCGCCCAGGCTGGTGCCGTCGGTTCCAATGGGACTTTCACCTGCACCCGATCGGGCATCACCAGGGTCGGTCCTGTTTCCGGTTCAAACGGAAAAGAACCAGCCACTTGATCCAACTCTTCATTTGGTTCCGGTCCGGTCTCCTCCGGACTGGTTTCCTTCTCGCGCGTGACCTTTTCTTCTTCTCCCGCTGACTCGGTTACTGGTAAATCTCCTTCTTCCGCTTTATGCTCAAGCGCCTGTTTTTCTTCTTCCTGGTTGACATCATAATCCATAATTCTTTTTAGCCTCCTTTCTCCGACCAACTCCCCTCCCACAGGGAAAAACCGCACCGTTCCTAAGCTATAGTTTAGGACTAGTACAGTATATGCTGGTCCGCAGTAAGGTGCTTACCGTCACCGAAAAAAAGAAAACAAGCCAGGAAGAAAAAACCGCCCTTAATCAACAGCACCCCAAAAGTTAAACCCATTCAAATCGAAGGTTATGAAAAATGGGATGCGGTTGACCGTGGCGGTTAGCGCCTTTGTTGGCTTTGTTTTTCCTGTTCTAAATCTGCTCCTGCACGAGCTGGGCTTCCTGATCGAAGAGGGCGTCATTAATCAGATCCAGCTCAACATTTCTTTCCTGGAGCCATTTCCCCAGACGCCCGGGCGAGCTGCCGATGATTTCAAAGAACAACTCCAGCGCCTGCCGGGCACCGTCCTGTTCCGGGTTGCGCTCCTGTGCATTGGTTAAGCGATTACTCTTATAACTCTTTAATGCATAAACGCACGCCTCTTCGACGCCGGAATTTTCGACCAGATGGATCAGCCTGGTGTACTCCTTCCGACGGGCTTCGGCGTGCGTTCTCCAGAAATTCGGGTCATTCGTCCTTTCACTTGCGAGAAGGTCTTGCTTTGCCAGGCTTTTGAAGCGCTTTAAAGCCCGGACTAGATCTTCTCCTTGCACTTGACACATGGCCTGATCTCCCCCTTACTTTAATACTTCTTCAGCTCGTCGTTTTTGCCTCCTTTCCCCTTTATTCGCCATTTGGTGTCGTCAGATCGAAGACGTAATAGGCTTGGTTATCCAACTCCATCCGGTAACAAGAACAAGGGAAGCCGTTCTGCTTGAAAACACCGATCAGTTCGGCCTCCCCGGCCAGGATCTTCTCCCGGATTACGTAGTCGGTTAAGCCTTTTTGTTCCCCGGTATTGTCGGCCTTTTTCACGGGAAAAGGAATAATCTCTCCCATTATTTTTTCCTCCCCTTTTACAAAAACCCTTCCAACAATCTTAACTTAATTCCATTT
>JAAZDX010000254.1 GCA_012512605.1 Bacillota bacterium | reverse complement strand
GTCCCGCCACTGTGAGAGGGGAGCTTTTTGCCAGTCACCACTGGTTTAGGCTGGGAAGGCGGCAAGGAGCAATGAACCCGAGTCAGGAGACCTGCCTTAAGTTGTAGTCACATAACCTACGGAGGATAGGGGGTGATGATCGTCTGCTGCTTAGAACCTTTAATCCGTTGTGGTTAAAGGTTTTTTGTTGTTACATGGTAAAAGATGCCGTGTTAATTTGTCAAGGAGGTTTTAACCGATGAAACGTTTAGCTTGTCTCTTTATCAACCTACTCCTGCTTTTGTTGGTCTGTACAGTATTGCCAGCTGCCGCGTCGGCAGCAGCGCAGTTTGACGAGGAACTTGTCATCACGGCGACGAAAATCCCGCAGCCGATTACGGAGGTACCGGGTTTAGTCCAGACGATCGATACTGAAACAATCGCGGCGGATCAGAATAAAAGTGTGACTGAACTGCTGAGCCAAGAGGGTTTTACCGTCTCAACGATGGGTGGTGATGCCTCGCATGCCAACGTCCGGTTGGGCGGCGCTTCCGCAGAACAAACACTAATTATGGTGGATGGAATCCCCCTCTATGGCGGAACCATGGACCAAGTTGATTTAAGTTATTTTCCCGTGGCTGGAGTCGAAAAAATCGAAGTAGTGAATGGTCCTTTATCGGCCCTTTATGGTGCCAATGCCCTGGGCGGCGTGGTCAATATTATCCCAAACCTGACTGGAGAACGGGGACAGTGTTTTGATCTTAGTGGTGGCTCCTTTGGTTCCGGTCGTGGTAGCCTCCAATTCACCGGCGAACGCTGGGGAATAGCCTTCGGTGGGGCGCGTACCGATGGCCACCGACCCCATTCGGCAGCCGAACGTTGTGATCTGGCGGCCCAAGTTAATCTGGTTCAGAACCAAAATGGTCTTTTAAAGCTCTACGGCGGGTATCGGGCGAAAAACGCGGAGTTTCCCGCGTCTGAACTTTGGCCGGAATATGGCAATCAGGAGGATGAGAATCTATTCCTAAACTTGGTAGGGAAAAGGGAATTCAAAAGCAATGCGCTAGAGGCTAAGCTTTCCTACCAGAACTGGGACAATTACTATGAAACTCTAGACGGAGATTTTCAGCTAACTCGTAAGGATTACCACATCTCCACCCGGTGGGGCTCGGACTTGACCTTCCGGCAGGATTACGACACGCACCGCTTCTTGGCTGGTTTTGCATTTAATTATGATATCATCGATAGTACAGCGGTGGGGAACCGCCAACGGCAAGCGCTTGGGCTTTATCTGCAAGACCTCTGGGATCTCAATGATGCACTGCTTCTTCACTCCGGTTTACGCTGGGACCGGGTTGGCCAATATCAAGCGCTCTCTCCCCGGCTCGGCTTAACCTGGTTCCTCGGGGACCAATTCAACTTCGGGCTTAATTATGGAACCGCTTTTCGGGTTCCGACCATGAATGAATTATACTTTAGTGATGAGTATTCTCAAGGAAATCCAGATTTAATACCGGAGAAAGGGGAAAATTGGGGGTTAACCAGCCATTGGAGTGGAAAACAAATGTCGGTTACTGCCAATCTTTTTCTTTCTCATCTTCGAGACGGGATAAACTGGTCTTTCATAGATGGCAAATACAAACCGGAAAATATTGAGAAAATAAAAACCTTCGGTTTTAATCTGAGCGCAACGTATGATTGGGGGCCAATTGAAACTAACCTTGGTTATGCGTTCGTTGATAAAAGGGGTTGGGATTCTCTCCGCAATGGGTATACCAAGGATTTAAACCATTTTGGGCAACACCGGTTCAATCTGAAGGGTCAAGCCGACTTTGGGAAGTTAAACATTAACACCGGGTGTCAGGCGGTGGCATGCCGTGCTGATTCATTATCCGGCGGGAAGAGCCCCGACTATCTTCTCCTCTCCGCCGGCCTCCGGTACCGGCTCAGCACGAATTATGCACTTCGCCTAGATGTGGAGAACCTGACCGATATTAAATATCAGATCCACAAAGGCTACCCCATGCCGGGCAGGAACTTCAAGCTCACGCTGAACGGGCGTTTTTGAGGTGTTTTTTCTTGTTTTATAAGGCGTTACTCATCTCCATCTTAATTCACTTGCTGCTCTTAAGTTTGCCAGGCTCAATCCTGCCCAGCCTCACCGAGCGAACAAAGACCGGCTCTTCCCCTGACCAGCAGGTGGAATACCGGAAGATTACCCTTGTTGAACTGCCACCGCCGCCTGTTTTGTCTAACGGGGAGCCTTCCGCAGATCCGCAAGGGAATTCGACTGTATATTTGTCTGAAAAAATTGCCAAGCAACCGGTTTCTCTTGACCGGTTGCCCACGACCCACGTGGCGCTTCCGTCTCCACCGGTCCCGGTCCCGGCAAAGCAGCCCCCCTTCTCCACCGGAAGCGAACCGGAACCCGCCGGAAGCCCCTTTGTTGTTTCCCCGCCGGTCCAACCGGCCGAACCAAGGCCAAATTCTTCTGGTCAAGACCGAATGATGGATGGCCCGTTTCCACTGGAAGCGGCGGCCGAAGTCGAAGCTGAAACGAGCGTGGAAAATGGATTAGGTCAAGCAGAAAAGTTGATCCCGCGGGGCGATTTTCCCGGTGCCAAAACCAAAGATGCTACCGCCGCCGGGGCGGATGTGCCATTGAACAGTGGGGAGATCGAGCCGAGTACGGGATTTGCGCATACTTTCGTCCATGATTTAGACGGTAGTTCAATTAATGGTGAGAAGATGACCCTCCCAACTACCTCCGAAAGCGATTCTGCCCCCAGTCTGGTCAAAGTCTTTCATACCGATCCGGTCTACCCCCGGCTTGCCCGGCGGCGGGGCTGGGAAGGCACGGTATACCTTATCGCCCGTATTGCCCCGGAGGGGGAGGTGATCGCCACCGCAGTCACCCAGTCTTCCGGTTATGAACTGTTAGATCAGGCGGCGCAGGAAGCGGTCGGCCAGTGGCGATATGCCTGGTCGGAGGAGGAAACCGAGACCGCAGAGGAAGCGACAATTACGGTTAAAATCCGCTTTCAGCTGGAGGATTAATGCCCAAGGGGTTTAATTTTTGTAGTTATTCGAATGGTGGTTAAGGGCTACCTGTTTCAGCAGTAGTTTTACCCGATCGACAATGGGGAAATTAATCGGCGAAGTGGCGAACAGCCATATGTTTCCATAGGAACCGCTGCGGCCACTGGAATTAAAGATTAACAGTATGAAGGTTGGAGCTTCCCGGTGGCGAATAACTAAAGCGGTCTAATTGTGAGAGTGGGCTGGTCCTGGGGGCAGGAAGTGCTCAAGGCAAAAGTGGAGAGGTGGACCACCAACTAGAAAGCAGTGTAGGCCGGGGTAAGGACGGAAGAGGCCGACCGGAAGGAAGAGGAGAAAATGATTAGAGAACATGCTTATATTGACCTACATATGCATTCTCGGTATAGCGATGATGGGGAATTTACCCCTGAGCAGCTTGTCGAAGCGTGCCAAAGGGCAGGTATTCGGATCATGGCCATTACTGACCATAATTGCGCAAAGGCCAATGCTGAAGCGGAAAGGTTGGCGGCGCAAGCGGGGATTAAATATATTCGCGGCATTGAGATTGACTGTACCTACCAAGGAGTCGATTTCCACCTCATAGGGTACGGGATTGATGACCAAGATTCCGCTTTCACCCAGATTGAAGCGGATATTGCCCGGCAGCATGAGACCGTTTCTTACCAGCGGTTACGGCTCATTAACCAATTGGGGTTTCGGGTCACCGCAGAAGAATTAGAAGCGATCAGCGCCGATGATTATTGGCCGCTAAGTTGGACCGGGGAAAAATTCGCCGAAGTTCTTTTGAACAAACCGGAATACTTCGAGCATGAGTTACTTAAGCCCTATCGTCCTGGTGGGGAGCGGAGCGATAATCCCTTCGTCAATTTTTACTGGGATTTTTGCGCCCAGGGCAAACCGTGTTATGTCAAAGTCGAATTTCCTCCCTTAGACGAGATCATTCGGGTTGTCCATGATACCGGCGGTAAGGCGGTCTTGGCCCATCCTGGGAACAATCTGGCGGGCCATCCTTATCTCTTGGCGGAGATCGTGCGGTTAGGATTGGATGGGATCGAAGTGGGGAGTAGCTACCATTCGCGCGAAACGACGGCCCACTTCTATCAGCAGTCATTAGCCTATGGACTCTTCATCACGGGCGGCAGTGATTACCACGGGAAAAACAAACCGGCTATTCGGCTCGGGGAGTATGTGCGTCTGCTTCCGGAGAGGGAGATCGAAGCGCAGCTGGAAGCGGCCGGATTGCTTTTCTGACCTTATCGTCCAGCGGCGCGCGATTCCATGTCGCGCGCCGCTTTCCACCAATGCTTCGTTAAAATAATCTGAAATTCAAGTCAGTGAAGAATACTATCCGGGGTTGATGCCTCAAATAATGGGAAGTCTCCTCTCCGAGCGTAGGAAAGTTAGGCGTATTCGCCCTGGAGTAAAATCCCGGATTCAACCATCGGTTGGTCAATGCGGATGTAGGTTACATTATGTTTCACATGGGGCGGGACCCAGATCATGGTCGTTTTGGTAATGGTAAAAACCTCATCATTGAGGGGTACTTTTACTTCGAAGGTGCCTTCTTCCCCGACAAACAGTAAAAGTTGGGGGGTGGGGTGGGAATGCATTTCACAGGTGGGGTTGACTTTTGGTACTTCTTTGCGGTAAAAGACATCAGCTGAAACCGTTGCTTCCGGAACCAGGTCCTTGTTCATAAAAATCTTAAAGGGAGTGTCCGGTTTGTCGTGGTAGCGGTAGTCGAAGGTCTCTACAGGTTGGCTGATGACATACTTTTCGTACATGATTGGTCCTCCTTATCTGTGATTATTTGAAATTGGCTCCAACCTTGAAAATCCTTTATCCCGTCTGTATTCTAACAAGCCTTAGCAAAATGTATGAGTAAACTTAAGTCAAAGATAGGCCAATCGACACGATCTAAACAAATGCTCTGGCAATGAAACATACAACTTTATTTTCATTCTTTCATATACGATCAACGCGGACGTTAACCAGCGAGGGTGACGATCTACATATTCTTGCTTTTTGGTCTTATCCCTCCTGCTAAGGGGATAAAAAGAGCGAGGCTGTCCGCGCCGAACAGCCTCGACTTTCCATTTCCCATTACCCATCCTCAGAGGGCAAAAACATGTCGTCCAATACGGTTTACCACCGTCCGTGACCAGATCCAATTGTACGGATTGTAGACTTTGGCCGGGTTGTAGAAGTAGAGGGCTCCGCCACTTGGATCCCAACCGCTAAGCGCCGCTTTGGCTGCTTTTAGTGCGTTGTTGGTAAGCGGCTGCCAGATCTGTCCGTTGGCGACGGATTCGAATTCCCCGGCTTTGTAGATGTTCCCGGCGATTGTATTTGGAAATTTCCCCGATTTGACCCGATTAAGGATAACCGCGCCGACCGCGACTTGACCTGTGAACGGCTCGCCGCGGGCTTCGCCGTTAATCAGCCGGGCCAGCAAATACAGGTCCCCACTATTAACGTTCGAAGTCGTTGTTGCCTGTTGTGTCCGGGCCTGCTGTGGCGCATCGGGAATCCATAGCTGCCCACCGGCCCAAATTTGGTCACCGGGCAGTCGGTTGACGGCCTTTAACGTATCAACTTTCGTGCCAAAACGCCGGGACAACTTATAGAGGGAGTCACCCCGCTTAATGGTATAGGTCCAAGCGTAAGTGGGAAGGGAACAGACAAAAAACATGATTCCAAGCAACCCATAGGTTATTACCCGCATCATCCTCTTGTTTAATTTCATCTTAATCATACCCCTTTCTCGATTTACACGCATTAGCGCGCCGGTATCTTGCCCTAATTGACAGTTCGGTTGGGATATCGGGTCTTTGGGGGCAACGATTGTGGATTATAGCATTGGTTTTCGGGTTTGTCGACTTATAGATCAAACCGCATTATGCTGGGATTTCGAGTATAATGAAGTGTTCGAAGCCTAATTTAATTTAACATAAAATTTCATTATTGTTTACTGGTTCTCATCCTACTGGATATGCCCATGGGCGACAATTATACACCTTGCTAAGCCCCGCCAATACGCGGCGCGAGTGGATCTTAAGGTGGACTTTTTTGCGGAAAGGATGAGGTGTAAAAAGGAAAGGCGGGGAAAAAGACAGTTTAATGGGAATAACCTGAAAGACGGCTGTTGGCAGGGGCGATCGCTTCACTGGGAACTAGCTGGTGAGCGAGGTCGGAAAAAAAGTACCAAGCGGCCCGCCAGACAGCGGCAAGCTTTTACTGAGGCTTGTATCCATGCGGTAAAAATGCTGGCTGCGGAAGACGCCGATTTACTAGTAGCCGGAAACTATGATTCGCCGATGTTTCCGCAAGAATTGCTCCCCTACACGACCAGGCAGACCTTTGGCAAAGGTGGCATTAAAGTTAATTTTCTCGTCAACTATGGTTGGGAATGGGATCTTAGCTCTTTAAAAAAGGCGCAAGACACAAAGAAGAACATTACCGCTTATATAAAATCGAAGGATATTTCCCGCGTGGATTTGATCATTCGCTGGGGTGGCCGGCGGCGGTTGAGCGGTTTTTTACCGGTCCAATCGATCTATGCGGATTTTTATATTATTGATGACCTATGGCCTGACTTTAAACCGGAACACTTTTGGCAAGCTTTAGAATGGTACGACCAGCAAGATATTACCTTGGGCGGCAAGTCGGGGTATTGCCGGACAAACTTAATAAAATAAAGTTCGCCTCGGTGAGCAAAGAGAACTTATCCGAGCTGGGCAAAGAAAATGATTTAATCGTCCTGCACCTTAACGTGCAGGACTTTTTTTGTCGTAAGTTCTTATTTGGCGAAACCGATTTTGGTCAGTTTTGCGGAAAAAAGGTGGTAATTAACTATTGACATTAATACAAATTTGTATTAAAATCAAAAACGTAAAGATTACAAAACGGAGGGATTGCTTGATGGAAACTAAATTACCGTTGATTGGTGACAAATTCCCCAGGATTAATGTAAAGACGACCCATGGACCAAAGACCTATCCTGATGATCTGGCGGGGAAGTGGTTTGTCTTCTTCAGCCACCCAGCCGACTTTACACCGGTTTGTACGACCGAGTTTGTCGCTTTCGAAAAACGGGCGGACGAATTCCGGAAACATGGGGCTGAGCTCGTTGGGCTCAGTATCGATCAGGTGTTTTCCCATATCAAATGGGTGGAATGGATCAAAGAGAAACTGGATACGGAGATTTCATTCCCGGTGGTTGCCGATGATACCGGCGAGGTTGCGAAGAAGCTTGGTCTGATTCACCCAGGCCAAGGAACCAACACGGTACGGGCGGTCTTTATTGTTGATCCGGAGGGTACCGTCCGGGCGATCCTTTATTACCCGCAAGAATTGGGTAGGAACATGGATGAGATCTTACGGATGGTCAAAGGGCTACAGGTAGCCACCGAAAACGGTGTTGCTTTGCCCGCTAATTGGCCCGACAACGAATTGATCCGTGATGAAGTGATCATCCCACCGGCTACGGACGAAGCCACCGCCAAAGAACGGAAGGCTACGTATGACTGTTACGACTGGTGGTTCTGTCATAAAAAACTCTCTTAATTGAAGGTGGATGGGCGGACGTAATATGAGGAGGCGAAACCTGGTGCTAGGGGTGCGGCGCTTAGCCGACCCCTTTTTCACTCCTCCTTAGAAAATGTGATTCGTTGCCCATGCTCGCTTTCGATAAAGGCTGTAAAGTGGTGTCCAATTTTCATCACTTCACGAGTGCGGGTAGTAGCCGGAATAGTGTAGACGACTACCTGAAATTAATCGGACGGAGAATGGAAAGAGCGGGACAAGCCCCTGACGAAACCGTTGTCCGGTTGGGCAAAGGAAACTTGAGGCAGGGGGTTGGTTTATGTTAAGATAAGATCGTCGTCCATGCGGGCAACCGTCCGCATAACAAGGTGATGATAATAAAGCCAGGCAGCGGCATGTCCCGAAGGCAGACCGCAGCTGGTTATTGGTAAGGCACCTTAGGTGTGGGGAAAAGAACAGACTAGCATGATCAAAGAACTTGGGCAGTTAAGCTTCACCGCGGATCGGCATAGATCATGAAAAGACCAAGAGGTGAGGGAAGAACATGGGGATGAAGATAAATTTGAAAGAAATCTGTGATACTTTGAACCGGGTGGGGATTCGCCCGACGCACCAGCGGATCGAGATCATGAAGTATCTGGTAAAGCACCGGGTGCACCCGACTGCGGAAATGATCTACACCGAGTTGAAAACGGCGATTCCCACCTTCTCGAAGACAACGGTCTATAACACCCTGAAGCTTTTGGAGGAGAAAGGGGTCATCTTGGCGCTGGCGACCGATGAGGATCAAGTTCGGTACGAGGCGGATTTATCTCCCCATGGTCATTTTAAGTGCGTCCGCTGTGGCGAGCTGTTCGACGTGGGAATCCCGGAGATGGTCTCTCCGGCGCTGGAGATCGAAGGAAACCTGGTTCTGGAGTATCAGGTGCTGGTGAAGGGGGTCTGCCGTCAGTGCCGGACGACAGCGGAGACTAACGGAGACTAAGAAGCCGTCCACACCGGTTGCCGCCCGCAGCGACTAGGATTTGGCGGATGGCCGACAGGCGGCGTGGCAACGCGAAGATACCTTGCTAACGAGCGATTCAAAGCTGTGGGTAAAGTTATCGGCCACCAGGCAAGGGTGCTCCCCGGTGCGCAGGGAAAAAGCGCCGACCTTAAGAACTGATCATCTAATAAAGAAAGAAGAATAAGGAAGAAGACCCGTTGTAACGGGTCTTTTTTTCTTTTTTTCCAACCGTATTCCGGAGGAAGTAGGCACAAGGTAATGGCAGATTAACGATCTTTGTGTGCCGCGGTCGCACGGCGGTCTTCGAGAATGGGTTTGAGCGTCCGCCAGCCACCGCTTATGTTGCTGGCCTTAAAGCCATTTTGCTTTAGGATCCGGGTCGCCAGGTAGGAGGTGAGGCCGACCGTACAGTAGACAAAAATCTCCTTTTCCTTGGGTAGTTCATGGAGGCGCTGGCGTAAATCTGGCATAGGGATATTGAGCGCCCCTTGGAGGGCACCCACGGCAAACTGGCGTTTTGTCCGGACATCAAGGAGGAGAAAGTCGGGATCTGCTTGGTCAAGGACTTGCTCCCAGGAAACGGCGGGCATATCGCCACGGATCATGTTGCCCGCTACATAACCGGCAATGTTAACGGGGCTCTTCGCCGAAGAAAAGGGCGGCGCGTAGGCCAGTTCAAGGGCGGCCAGATCGTCGACGTTACCACCGGTTTTCATGATCGCGGCGATGACGTCAAGGGTTTTGTCGACACTTTGGGCCCCGACCACCTGGGCACCGAGGATCCGGCCTTCAGGGGTAAACAGCAGTTTGATGTCGAGCGGGGTCGCGCCGGGATAATAACCGGCGTAGGACAGGGGATGGGTGATGGAAGCCAGATACTGCTGCCCGCTTTGTTTCAAAAAATCTTCGGTGAGACCAACTGTTCCGGCGGTCAAATCAAAAACCTTAACGATGGCCGTCCCGATTACTCCTTCATATTTTACACTCCGGCCGCAGATCGCATCGGCGACCAACCGGCCCTGGCGGTTGGCCGGACCGGCCAAGGGGACATAGGTTTTTTCACCGGTGATCCCGCTTTCTACTTCAATGGCATCGCCAACCGCGTAGATATGCGGATCGGAAGTCTGAAAGGAAGTATTGACCCGGATCGCGCCGTTGGTGCCCAGTTCTAGACCGGCTTCTTTAGCTAAAAGGGTTTCGGGCTGTGTGCCAACGGCGATGACGACCAAGTCATAAGGGATCTGTTCGCCATTACTGAGGATCGCCCAATTCTGGCCATCCCTTTGTTCCACTGCGGATAAGGCGGTCTGTAAATAAAGATGAACGCCGCGCTTACGGAGGTGGTTATGGAGGGGCGCGGCCATCTCCGGGTCCAGATTTCGCGGCAGGATCCGGGAGGCCATTTCCACGAGGGAGACTTCGAGGCCGGCGGCGACCAGGTTCTCCGCGATCTCGAGGCCGATAAAGCCCGCCCCCACCACCAGAGCCCGCTGCGGTTGGTGGTCACGGAGATAGTTTTTGATCCGATCCGTATCGGCGATATCCCGCAAGGTAAAAACATTGTTCCCGTCAAGCCCGGGGATTTTCGGGCGAAGCGGTGCAGCACCGGGGGAAAGCAACAGAATGTCATAGGTTTCTTGGTAAACCCGGCCGGAAACAATCTCTTTTACTTCGACCATCTTCTGCTGACGGTCGATCTTTACCACTTCGTGCCGGGTCCGCACTTCTATGTTATACCGTGCCCGTAAACCGTGGGGGGTTTGCACAAAAAGGTCGTCCCGTTCGGCGATGACATCCCCGATGTAGTAGGGTAATCCACAATTAGCGAAGGAAATGTAACCCCCTCTTTCGATCAGAATAATCTCAACCTCTTCATCGAGGCGCCGCAACCGGGCCGCCGCGCTGGCGCCACCGGCGACGCCGCCAACAATAACGACTTTTTTCTTCAACTTCTTCACCTCGAACTCCAAAATTTATGTATTTTCCCGAACTGACCCGCGTATATCGTTTATAACGTTTAAGGTCCGTGCGGGTTTCGACTTACTGAAAACTATTAGGAACAGGATACGAAAAGGCCTTTTCTTCTTATGGTTAGAATATCGGCGGATAAGCGGAAATCTTTCAGTTCCAGTTGCCCCAAAAGCAGGGTTCAACAATATTATACCGAAATAATTGGCAGCGTGGTTGTCCTTAGCCCCCATTATACCCTTTGTCTAGACCGAAGAGAACGGGAAAACTAGATTTGAGGTGATTTAAAGTGGATTTTTGGCAATTGATTGCGGGGAGAAGAAGCATTCGTAAATATAAAAGCGATCCGGTGGAACCGGAAAAAGTGGCGAAAATCTTGGAAGCAGCGCTCCGCGCTCCTTCGTCGCGGAACATAAAACCTTGGGAGTTCATTGTCGTTACCGAGCCGGGGCTTATCGCCAAGCTGGCTCAGGCGCGGAAGCATAACGCCTTCTTAAAAGAGGCCCCCCTGGCGATTGTGGTCTGCGCCGATCCGGAAAAATGTGATGTTTGGGTCGAGGACGCGGCGATTGCGGCCACTTTCATCAGCCTGGCGGCAACGGCATTAGGGTTAGGCCATTGCTGGCTCCAGATCCGGAGGCGGGACCATAGCGCGGAGCAGACTGCCGAAGAATATGTGCGTGCAGTGTTACAGATTCCGTCCCACCTCAAGGTCGAGGCGATCATGGCCATCGGTTATCCTGCTGAAGAAAAAGCGGGCCACCCCCGAGCCGGACTGGCCTTTGACAAGCTCCACCAGAATATTTACGGACAACGTTTTGGAGATGAACAAAGCCGGGGTGACCTTCATCCTGACCACCCATGACCTAAGTGATATCGAACATCTAGCCTGCCGGGTTATTGTGGTGAACCACGGGGAGATCGTCTTTGATGACTCGATTTCCACCTTGCGCCGGCATTGGGGGGAGAAAAAGATCATTGCCGTCTCGACGGTTCACCCCCTTCCCGATCTGACCCTTCCGGGGATTACGGTAACGAAACGGTTTTCCGCTTTCCAGGCCGAATTGGAGCAGGATCTGGCCGTGTATGAACTGAATAAGTTTATTGCTTTGGTCAACAAGACCAGTACCATCCGGGACCTTTCGGTCCAGGAACCCCAGATTGAGGAGGCCATTAAAGTACTGTATAAAAAGGAGAGTTTACTTGGCGAAGGGAAAGGGAATAATTAAACCCGGAAGATCCTGAAAAACGGATTACCGCCGGGCCGCTCACGGTAGCGACATTAGTCTCACAAAAGGAATTAATTCGAAGCCGGTGGGTTGACCAACTGACTTGTCGGATGACATTCAAAGCCAGGTAGGCTTAAGCCCGGGGGCGGACAGCAGCAGATCTTGTCAGCGGCACTTTTGGTGCCGGAGAATGATATCCTATTATTTTCTTAGGTGGAGACATTGCCGTGCACGATCAATATGAAAATCGGCCGCTCACATACGGCAGCGATGAATACCGGGCCGCGCTGGCCTTGCGTGATGCGGTATTAAGTAGGCCTTTGGGCTTGAAGCTTGGGGAGCAACTGGGGGATGAAAGTGACGAACACCACCTGGGCTTTTTTCTTAATCGCCAGTTGGTTGGGGTATTGATCTTATCCGCCCGTGATCCGGGGG
>JAAZDX010000253.1 GCA_012512605.1 Bacillota bacterium | reverse complement strand
TGTCTCCGCCGTGAGAGGGCGGTGTCCTAGGCCGCTAGACGATGGGACCATATGGCTGGGGGAGAAGGACTCGAACCCTCGCTAACGGGGCCAGAACCCGTCGTCCTACCACTAGACGATCCCCCAATGCAACAATCGCATTAAGTATTATAGCACCTAAACCAATCCGGGTCAAGGGTTTTCTCCTGTTGGGTGTAGTTATTCTGTGATAATGTCAGGTTGAACCCGGTTATTTTTTGATTAGCTTACCACAACAAGCTATTGCTGTTGAAAATATGATGCCCCCTGGCCAGTAAGAAGCATCTATCAAGCCTCTTGTCGGTCAGGGGGCATCTTCTAAGCTTTACAGACAAAACTGTTAGACTACTTATTTAACTTACTAGATCGTTCTTCCTCTACGAGCGGCAATACATAACCAATCTCCGCTGAGATCTGTCTGGCTGTCGAAGTCGCGGCCCATTTTAATTCTTCTTCAATCCGCTCAAGACTCACTCGGTTCATCGGGCCTGAGATGCTTAAAGCCGCAATACATTTTCCTTCCCGATTAAAGATTGGCGTAGCGACACAGTGAAGGCCAACCTCGTTTTCCTGGCGATCAACAGCATATTCTTCCTTCTTAACCGTCGCCAGTTGTTCCAAAAGAAGTTTCGCGGAGGTAATGGTATGCTCGGTTTTCGGGCAAAGTTTCTCGGTTGATAGGTAACGCCAAAGCTCTTCCTTTGGTAGATAGGCGAGCAAAACTTTCCCGGCTGCCGTGGAGTAAGCACTCACCCGCCGACCGATAAACGAACTACAGCGTAAGGTCCCTTCTTGAACATGATTTTCAACTTTGTCGATATACACGACTTCTTTTTCATCAAGGACCAAAAGGTGTACAATCTCTTTGACCTTCATGGAGAGTCTTTCTAAATGCGGCCGGGCGATCTTTCTCAAATCAAGTTGTTCGAGGTAAGCTTGGCCAATCCCGACCAGATGGAAGCCGATATTATAGGTCCGACTCAGTGGGTCTTGGGACAAAAACCCGGTTTCGACCAACGTTGTAATAATATGGTGTAAGGTGGATTTTGGCATGCCTAGTTCGGTAGCAAGTTCTGTGATCCCCATCCCCCGCCGGGCTTTATGGATCGTATCGATAATCTTAATCGCCTTCGCTACCGAGCCAATCCTTGTCTTCGCGGCAACCGGATTTTTTGACAATTTAAATCACCATTTCTTTAGTTTATTCCATTCATTCTTTTGCATAGGGTCTTTGTTAACCGATAATCGATTAACTTATTTCATCACTTTCCGCGCATCCTTGACCACCTGGATAAACTTGGCGGCTAAAGCGCTCATTCCTTCCCAGTCCTTTTCGGCAAGGAGTTTCTTGCTGACCAGAGCGCTCCCCACACCGACGAAACTGGCACCGGCTTTGATAAACTCTCCGGCCGTTTCCAGATTAACGCCGCCGGTCGGGGTGAGCCGAACTTGGGGTAAGGGTCCAAGAATATCTTTAAAGAAGGACGGACCTAGTTTAGTAGCCGGGAAGACCTTTACCACATCAGCCCCGGCTTCCCAAGCGGTAATGATTTCCGTGGGGGTAAAGGCCCCGGGGATACATGGAATACTGTATCTCTGACACAACCGGATAACCTCCCGGTTAAGGACCGGGCCCACCACAAACTTTGCTCCAGCCAAGATTGCCATCCTTGCCGTCTCAGGATCAAGCACACTCCCCACGCCAATAATTGCTTCATCGCCTAGTTTCTTCGAAGCTTCATTGATCGCGTCCAAAGCACCGGGCGAGGTCATCGTAATCTCCAAGGCCTTTACCCCGCCTTTATTCAAGGCGATGGTCGTATCAAGCAATTCCGAAGCATCATTTACTCTAATGACGGCCACTACTCCGGTCTCAATCAAGGTTTGAATACACTTTTCTTTCATGTTCATCCGAGATCAACTCCTTTTTTGTTTACCGCTGCACCCGACCGGAACCATCGCCACCGGCCAAGGTCTCTACTTCCGCCGCCGACACTAAGTTGAAATCGCCAAAAATTGAGTGTTTTAAGGCCGAAGCCGCCACCGCAAACTCCAGTGCGTCTTGAGGTGCTTTTCCGCTTAGCAGCGAATAAATGAGCCCGCCACCAAAGGAGTCTCCACCGCCCACCCGGTCGACAATATGTACCTTGTAGGTGCGAGAACGGTAAAAATCACGACCGTCATAGAGCAGGGCGGACCAATTATTATCCGAGGCCGAAATACTTTCCCTAAGAGTAATCGCCACTTTTTCAAAACCAAAGCGCTCTACTAATTGTCTGGCTACTTGATAGTATCCCTCTTGGTCAATTTGCCCGCTGGTTACGTCGGTTTGACCCGCTTTAATGCCAAACACCTTCTCCGCGTCTTCTTCATTGGCAATTACCACATCCACGTACTCCATTAGTTTACTCATCACTTGGTTGGCTTTCTCCGGCGTCCAAAGTTTTTTGCGGTAATTAAGGTCGGCGCTAACTTTTACCCCTTTCCCTTTCGCTGCTTTAAGCGCTTCTAAAGTTGCCTCCGCCACCTCATCGCCCAAAGCAGGGGTGATCCCGGTAAAGTGAAACCAATCCGCGCCGTCAAAAATCTGGTCCCAATTGAAATCTCCGGCTTTAACCTGAGAGATTGCCGAACCGGCCCGGTCGTATACGACTTTTGACGGCCGTTGGGAAGCGCCCACCTCGAGAAAATAGATCCCAAGCCGGTCTCCGTCGCGAACTATATAGTCGGTATGTACCCCGTATCTCCGAAGGTGATCCACCGCACACTGGCCAATTTCGTGTTTTGGCACTTTACTTACGAAATAAGAATCAAAACCATAGTTCGCCAAAGAAACGGCGACGTTTGCTTCTCCACCCCCGTAAACCACATCAAAACTATTAGCTTGAACAAAACGTTGATACCCGGGTGGTGACAGTCGAAGCATAATCTCCCCAAAGGTAACTACTTTTTTTGCCACTACTGTTAGCTCCTTTCCTCGGTTTAGTTGGTTGTAGAACCGGCTTAGCCGGGATTTCATAATATGAAACGCCGTTTCATATTATCGTACTAACATTATATAACTTTACAAATTAGCCGTCAATAATTTCCGTAAAGAAAAAAGCACTATCTTCCTGTCAATAAGTGGTTGATCACCACTAAAACTAGCTCTAAACCGTCTTGGGCCTGTCGCTTTTGGCTAGTGGTTTCGAACATCCCAGTCTACTGAAACCTTTCTTTTAACGCCCATAATCCCAGCGCTGGATTGCTGATATAAAAGATTTCTTCCCCATCGGCCATGGTGTTAAACCCATCTTTCAGTTTAGCCGGGTCATACTTGGCCAGAGCTTCCGACAATGGAAGATATGAGAAATTAACCTGTTCAATCTCTTCCCGGCCCAAATGCCCGGGAGCATAGGTGATCCGGAACCTGTCTTCCGAAGAGCTGAAGATTAGGTGGGCAGCGGCCGAAAGATTATTCTTCAATTCTTCGTGCTCGGCAACTAAGGCTAGGATTCGTCTACTCCCAACATACCCGTATTTTCGGATTAATATGTCAATCTGCGGGTCTTCTCCAAATTTTCTTAACCCAGGTGCCAAAATGAGTAGTTCCCCGCCGTCGGCAATCGCCATCCGGGTCCGGTAAACCGCCTTATTCCCAAGCCAGGTAGTTTTAAACTCGCCTGGCTCAAGATAGACCACAACCTTCTTTAGAGGATGGGTAAAAAGATTAAGATTTCGCTGTTGGCTTTCCCGGGCCGCTGCGGCAAAGAGTCCTCGACTTCTTCCGATAAATAAGCCATTTAACTTTGTCATGTCCCCTTCAGTCGTGGTAACCGTTAAAATATACTGGAGAGGAATCCTCGCCAAGAAATGTTCTTCGGCATAGTCAAAGATTTGACGCACGGGAGTTTTAGCCCGGCCCATCATTCTCTCCAGCCCGTAGGAAGCACCGAGAAAATGGGTTTTATTAATGAGATCCCGGCCACCGCAACCGACAAGGATATTCTTACTGTAGTTGGCCATCCCAACTACTTCGTGGGGAACTACCTGGCCAATAGAGACAATAAGATCATAGCTCGGATCCAGCAAACAGCGGTTCACCTCAACGTCAATCGGAAAAGACACTAACCCTTCCGAAACCTCGGCAACATATGTAGCTGGTACTTCCCCAATCTTGACCACATCGTTCCGCCAATCATGGACGCGAAAACATTCCGCCGGAATCTCTGTACCGAACATCAGCCCCCGCTCTTCTTTGCTCATCGGCATATGCGTGCCCAGCGCCGGCATAATCTCCACCTTGGCCCGGGGTGCCAATGCCTTATACAACAACTGTACAATTAAACCCGCCTTCGAGTGAAAACGGGTAATATCGGGCGGTAATAATAATACTTTCCGCAAGGGAATGGTAATACCCCCCAGCCATTTCTGAAGTTCCTTTTCCACCTTCCGTTCATCAATTTGTTCCTCGGTTAAAACGATCTCCTGCATCTTACCTTTCCTCCTTTTTAAATATTCCCCGACGCAAATAGTCAATGTTCGCCCACATATCAAGCTGGCACCGCCAAAAAGACTAATAAAGATCGGCCACTTAGATGTGGATATGTTTTGCCATAACTTCCATAATGCGATTTAGATCCTTGGAAAGCAATGCCTCCATTAATTCTTCATGTTCATCCACAATGGACTGGAGATCCTTGCTGAGGCCAACCTTATAAAAATGGATCCGGATCTGACCTGTCATCCCCTGCCATAATGGAATCAAGCTCTTATAATCGGAGATATTCAGTATATATTCGTGAAACTCGATATCTTTTTCCACCACTAGAGATAAATCGTTCCGCGCCGCACCAAACCTCATTTCCTCAATAATCGTTTCAAGCTTTTCAATATCCGCCTCTTTCATCTTGCCAACCGCTTTTTTTACCAAAAAAACCTCTATAATGCGTCGAGCGGGAAAAAGTACTTCTCTAATCGCTTCCTCATCGACATTAGCCACCCGCGTATAACGGTACGATTCGGAAATCACCAAACCTTCCTGTTCAAGCTGGCGTAAAGCCTCTCTTAATGTCCCACGACTAATCCCCATTTGCTCGGCAATATTACTTTCAACCAATCGGTCATTCGGTTTCAACTTTCCGGTTAGGATCGCCATGCGTAAATCAGCAAGCACTCTCTCACGTAATGAGACTTGATTTTTTCGACTAAATTGAAAATCAAGCATCACTCTGAACAACTCCTTTTTATTAAAACTCACAAAAATCGAAAAAGGTAATAGTCGCCAAATTCAAGATGGATTATCCTTTCTAGGCTGTAAATACCTTTATTTAAATATTTTTTGTACCACCTCACACTATTCTTTTTAATTTTATCATTAAAATTGTCAACAATCAACAGTTGACATTTGTAATATTTCTCTTTATACTAAACATACGGTAAATAACCCGTTATTTTCATATTTCGGTTTAATTAACGAAGGAGGTGGTTATAACTTATTTTTTCTCTAACATCTTTTACCATCACTAAATTGAAGGAGGCTAATTAAATGAAAAGGTTCAGTCTATTACTCTTAGTTTGTTTGGTGTTACTATCAACTCTAGTTGTTGGATTGCAAGCTGCTAATTATGAAAGCACCCTGGATAAAGTATTAAAGACTGGTAAGCTTACCGTAGCCTGCTTTTCCGATGTTCCCCCAATTGGCTACTATAATGAAAAAAACGAACTCGTAGGCATTGATGTGGAAGTTGCCAAAAAAATGGCTGAAGCCCTTGGTGTTAAAATCGAGTTTGTCTCAACTACTAATGCCAACCGCATCCCTTATCTTCTCACCAATAAAGTTGATTGTGTTATTGCTTCATTCACAATGAACGCTGAACGGCGTAAAGTGATTGAATATTCCAATGCCTATTTCCGGGGCGGTGCGATTTTGGTTGTTAATAACAACAACCCAGCTAGCGCCAATATCAAAAGCATTGAAGACTTAGCAGGCAAAAGAATTGCCGTATCAAAAGGCTCCTTCAATGATGAGTTAGCGACCGAATTAGCAGGGGACATCGCTAAGTCTATTCTCCGTTTTGAAAACGTATCTGATCTCTATGCGGCTTTGAATACAAACAAAGTTGAAGCTGTAGTTGAAGATGTGGTGCTGGCCGGTTACATAACAAAAAACCAGTATCCTAACCTGAAAGTAGCTGGTGAGCTCTTAAGTAACGACCTTCAAGGTATTGGCGTGCGCCGCGGTGACCAAATCTGGATCAATTGGATTAACGGTTTTATCCTCGACCTGCATTCCAGCGGAGGAATGAAAGCCATCTGTGAAAAGTATGGCGTAACCTACACCCCAGTTCATTTCGTTTATTAACCACATTGACTTCCAGAGTGCCAGATGTCTAAGACATCTGGCACTCCACTAAGGGGGATTATATGAACTATACACTTCAATTTCGTGATATATGGAGAAACTTTGATTTTTTCATTGAAGGTTTTTTTAACACCCTATGGCTCTCAATTGTAGCTATGTTGATTGCCGTCATTATTGGAACAATGATTGCGGTTGCCCGTGACAGTAAAATAAAGACCCTTAGGCTACTGTCCTCTATTTACGTAGAAGTAATCCGTAACACGCCCTTACTAATCCAAATATGGTTGCTGTATTTTGGTCTAGGCGAAGTCGGTATTCAGATTCCCGCATTGGCTTGCGGCTTGATTTCATTAGCGCTTAACACCGCTGCCTATACAGCTGAGATCCTAAGAGCTGGTTTCGAAGCTGTAAGCAAAGGAATTAGAGAAGCGTCGGCTTCCTTAGGGATGACTACCTGGCAGACTTACAAAGTTGCCATCTTCCCTCTGGGGTTTCGCGCAGTACTACCCGCACTTTGTAATATGACCATTCAATGTTTATTAGCATCATCCCTCTTATCGACACTAGGGATTAATGAGCTAACCAACCAAGCGACACGCATAGCTAGTAAAACTTTTCGTACCTTTGAAGCATATATCGTAATTGCGGTGATTTATATCTTAATCACATTAGGAATAACTAGTACGTTCAATTTAATTACGAAAAAAATGAAGGGTTCCCTTCATTAAAAGAGGGGTGAAAGCTAATTGTACAAGTTTAATATTTATGATTTAACCTTTATTCTACGGGGTTTTTTAATCACGATCGGGTTATGTCTTGGCACGATGGTAATTAGCTCACCTGCAGCGATCATAATTGGTTTGGTCCGAGCGATGAAATCAAAAAACCCAATTGTTAAAAGTGTTCAAGCAATACTGACTCTCTATATTAAAGCGATAAGAGGGACCCCGCTTATGTTAATACTTATGTTCCTCTTTTTTGGCTTCCCCTTTATTGGAATTAATCTATCACCAGTCAGTTCGGGCATAATCGGACTTTCGGTTTATTGTGTAGCGTATTTAGCTGAAATCGTGCGCACCGGAGTCGAATCGATCGCCAAAGCCCAATGGGAAGGGGCAGCTGCGTTAGGTTTTAGTTACCTCCAAACCATGCAGGCAATTATCTTGCCTCAAGCTTTTAAAATAATGCTTCCGCCGTCTGCCAGTTTTTTTATTGGATTAATTAAAGATTCCTCTTTATGTGCGGTAATCGGTTTCGTAGAGCTGGCGAGAGCCGGTCGGGTTATAGTGGAGAAAACCCACCAATCATTATTAGTCTTTGGATTAGTGGCTTTACTTTATTTCCTCATTTGTTATCCGCTTTCAAACATAACGCAAAAAATGGAAAAGGCACTCAATGCTTAAGGAGTGATTAGAATGGCCGAAATATTAAAGCTGGTAAATGTGAATAAAAGTTTTGGGGATTTACAGGTTCTTAAAAACCTAAACTTGAGTGTTAACAAGGGTGAAGTGGTCTCCATTATTGGACCAAGCGGCGCTGGTAAAAGTACCATTCTCCGCTGTATCAACTATTTAGAACCAATCAATTCCGGAGAGATTTACTTTGAAAATACACGTTTTGATCCCCTCAAAGCTAATATTTACCGTTATCGCCAAAATTACGGTTTTGTTTTTCAATCATTTAATCTTTTTCCTCATTTAAGTGTGATTGAAAATGTTACATTAGCACCCCGGATGGTAGCGAAAATCTCCAAAGAGGAAGCGCAAGAAACTGCGGTACAATTGCTAGATAGTGTCGGGCTGATCGACAAAAAAGATTCCTACCCCAAAGAACTCTCCGGAGGGCAACAGCAACGGGTCGCCATTGCCCGCGCACTAGCTATGAACCCTAAAGTCATGCTTCTCGATGAAATTACCTCTGCCCTTGATCCGGAATTAACAGGCGAAGTCCTAAAAGTAGTCTCGGATCTGGCCAAAAAAGGAATGACGATGATTTTGGTCACTCATGAAATCGGATTTGCCAAGCAAGTTTCCAGTCGTGTTCTGTTCTTCGAAGGCGGCTGTATTGTCGAAGAAGGAAGCCCTCAGGAAATATTCAATAATCCGAAAAGTGACCGCACAAAGAGGTTTTTAGCAAACACCTTACACTAATAGAATTTAGGAGGCAGTAAAAATGAAAATTACCCGTGTTGAAGCTATACCAGTACGTCAGTCTAGTGAAGTTTTAATAAATAATGATAGCGCCCAAGACGGAATTATTATTAAAGTATATACTGATGAAGGAATCGTTGGTTACGGGGAAGTCGATTCATCCCCGCTAGTCATCAAAGCCATTATTGATGCTCCTGTCTCCCACAACTTATGCCGGGGATTAGGGCAATCAATTATTGGAATGGATCCCTTTGAAATTGATAAAATTTGGGAAACAATGTACTATGTAAGTACTTTTTATGGACGGCGTGGGGCCGCTATCCAGGCCATCGGTGGGATTGATATTGCGCTTTGGGATATTTTAGGGAAGGCGCTTAATAAACCCATATATAAGCTGCTTGGCGGCGAATTTCGGACAAAAGTCCGCGCATACGCCAGTGTACTGATGCCTGATACGCCAGAAGAGTGTTATGAACTAACCAAAAAGGTTTGTTCCGAAAATTATTCAGCGATTAAGTTAGGATGGGGAGGATTTGGACAGAGTTTCCGTCAGGATATAGCCTTAGTAAAGGCGGCCCGCGAGGCAGCCGGACCTGATATCGATCTAATGTTTGACATTGGCTTTGTTCCCTCCCCAGACTACCCAATCGACGCAGTAAACCGTATTAATCTAGTCAAAGAGATCGAACAATATAAACCGTATTGGATTGAAGAACCCCTTTTCCCTGACGATTTGGAAGGCTACCGCAAATTATCAGAAGCAGTAGATACTAGGATTGCATGTGGTGAAAACGAAAGTACCCGGTATGGGTTTAAAGAACTAATTGAGGTTGCTAAAGTCGATATTTTACAACCTGATGTCACTCGTTGCGGAGGTTTGTCGGAGGCGAAACGAATCGCAAACTTAGCGCAAGTTCACCATCTTACCGTAGTTCCCCATTGTTGGAGCAGCGGCATTGTCGAAGCGGCTTCAATGCATTTAATTGCATCTATTCCCAATGCCTGCTTGCTTGAGTATTGCAAAGCCGAAACTCCGATCCGTCAAGAAATCTCCGAGGAAATTGTGGTTAAAGATGGTTACGCCGAAGTTCCACAAAAACCCGGACTCGGCATCGAAATTAATGAAGATGCCCTCCAAAAATATGCAGCTAACTACCGTTAAAAATAACTTGTTGTTGTAAATATGATGCCCCCTCATGGTAAAGAGGCATTAAAATTAAGCCTTTTGCCGGTCAGGGGGTATTTTTTTAGCTGCACAGACAAAATAGTCAGAATAAGCCAATCCTTGTCTTGACGGCAACCGAAGTTTTCAATTTGAATCACCAATTCTCCGGGACGTTAGTGTATGAGGTATACAAGATATTTACCTAATGTTCAAGTCCAAAGGATTCTTTTTTATTACCAATTGTGTTAAAGTGTTATTAATTGGGTATCATGGGGAAAATTCGATTTTTTTAGGAATCGAACAAAGAGAAAACTTAGGACACAACAAGAAACTTAGTAGCGGAATTATCTTCCGGATTCTCCTTAATTTCTTTGGTCTGCAGACTGGTTGTCGCGACAAATAATATAGTATAAGGAGGATTATGCCATGGACAACATAAGCCGCGCCAAACTTGAGGCCCTGAACAACCCAAAAGTTATGGCCTACGTGGAGGAAGCAATTAAACTTTGCCGTCCCGCTAAAGTCACCGTGATCACCGATTCCGAAGAAGACAATAATTATGTCCGGGAATTGGCCCTCAAAAACAAAGAAGAAGCACCATTAAAATTAAAAGGGCATACCGTTCATTTTGATAGCCCGTTGGATCAAGCCCGAGACAAGGCAAACACAAAATACCTACTGTCAAAAGAAGTTGATTGGGGTTTGAACATTAATTATATCCTTAAAGACGAAGGCTTACCCGAGATCCGTTCGTTCCTCGACGGAATCATGGAAGGTAAGGAGATGCTGATCAGTTTCTTCTCCCTGGGGCCGACCAACTCTCCTTTTTCCTTACGGGCAATGCAAATCACGGATTCCGCTTATGTCACCCACAGCGAAAAGATCCTGTACCGTAGCGGTTACGAAGAGTTTAAGCGGCTAGAAGGTTCCGATGATTTCTTCTACTTCCTACATTCTGCCGGCCGTTTGGTCAATAACGTCACTGCCGATATCGATAAGCGCCGAATTTATATTGACTTGGAAGAAAACCGGGTTTACACGGTCAATAACCAATATGCCGGCAACAGTGTTGGCCTGAAAAAACTGGCCTTCCGCCTGGCAATTCAAAAAGCGCAACGCGAAGACTGGCTGGCTGAGCATATGTTCTTGATGGGCGTACGCGGCAAACCCGGCCGCACCACCTATTTCACCGGTGCTTTCCCCAGCGCCTGCGGTAAAACCAGTACGGCGATGCTCCCCGGACAGACTATTGTCGGTGACGATATCGCGTATTTACGCAAAATTGACGGTCAAATGCGCGCCGTCAACGTGGAAAAAGGAATCTTCGGAATTATCCAGGATGTTAACCCCGATGATGATCCGTTAATCTATGATGCGCTAACGACGCCACGGGAAGTCATCTTCTCCAACGTGCTAGTCAGCGATGATACCCCCTACTGGCTGGGGATGGGGCAAGAGCCACCCGCCAAAGGGATCAACTTCAGCGGGGAGTGGTACAAAGGCAAGACCGACGAGAAAGGGAAGGAGATCCCCTTCGCCTCAAAGAATGCCCGTTACACCATAGCCATCAATGAACTGGATAACGCCGACCCCAATTTAAATGAACCACTGGGTGTCCCGGTAAAAGGCATTGTCTACGGTGGCCGTGATTCTTATACAACGGTACCGATTGCCGAGTCCCTCACTTGGGAACATGGCGTCTTCCTGGGCGCAACAGTCGAATCAGAGACCACCGCCGCCACCATCGGCAAGGAAGGGGTACGGACCCATGACCCCATGGCCAATAAGGACTTTATCTCTGTCCCCCTCGCCACTTACTTGGAAAACCACATCAAATTTGCGGCTGGACTGAACGAAGTCCCGACCATCTTCGCCACCAACTACTTCTTAAAGAACAAAGAGGGCAAATACCTTAATGGTAAACTTGATAAACTAGTCTGGATCATCTGGGCAGAAGGCCGGGTCAACGGCGATTACGAAGCGATTGAGACGCCAATTGGGCGGATTCCGAAATATGAGGATCTTAAAGCCCTGTTTAAAGAACACCTGGATTACGATTATACGGAAGAAGAATACAACGAACAGTTCTCAATCCGGATCACCAAGTACTTGGAGAAAATGGACCGGATGACCGAAGCTTTCAGCCATATTAAATTACCCGAGGCGTTTGCCGCCGAAATGGAAGCGCAGATTAAACGGTTGGAAGCGGCAAAAGCCACCTATGGAGATGTCGCTACTCCAGATCAATTCCGGAAATAATATTAACCACTACCAACCTCTGAATACACAAACGAGCCTGTAACAATAACAGGCTCGTTTGTGTATTAACCCCTCTCGGGCCGACGTTTAAACCGGCTGTAAACAGTTGCGGAAGAGGAATTAACCCTTTTTTGTGGAAATTAACCCCTACAGCAGGCGAAAGGAAGGTCAGAATATGTTTGATAATAGGTTTTTTAAAATCGCCTTTTCGATCCTCCTGATTCTCTTGATTCTCTTCCTCTGGAAGCAAGTGCACTATATTTACGAACCACTCAATTCGGTGATCGCCGTCTTATTAACGCCCTTACTCATCAGCATCCTTTTCTACTACCTTTTGCGTCCAATCGTCCGCTTTTTAACGAGATATCTTCGCTATAAAGGTTTGGCGATCCTCATCACTTTTTTAGTGATTGCCATTATCATCATCACCGTTAGCTACTTTGGCGGCAGTATAATTCAAAGACAGATCAGAGACCTAACCAATTTGTTCTCGAATTATTATACTTCCATCCGTAACAGCCTGCGTAACGCCGATAACGAGTTGCTTGCCCACTATATCGAGAAGTATAAAATTGAAGAGAAACTCTCCTCCTTCGTCGCTCGTTTGTTCACGGGGATTCAGAATAACTTCTTTGGCTTTTTCTCCAAAATTACCAGCGCTGGCACGATCATTATTCTCATCCCGGTAATTGTCTACTATTTTCTCAAAGACGACCACGCAATTTACCATGGACTCATCGGTCTCTTACCCATAAAAATAAAGAAACTGGGCAGTGCAATCCTGGCCGAAACCGACCAGACCCTTGCCCAGTACATCACCGGCCAACTGATCATCGCTTTAATTGAGGGAAGCTTAGCGCTAGTTGGCTACCTCATCATTGGTCTGCCCAATGCTTTGATTTTAGCGTTGACGATTACAGTAACCGCTTTTATTCCCTTTATCGGCGCGATCCTCGGCGCTTTACCCGCTGTTTTAATCGGAATTACCACCAGCTTTTCCCAAGCTTTAAAGGTCGTTGTCGTCCTGATCGTGGTGAACCAGTTGGAAAACAACCTGATCGCGCCCCGGCTCCATGGGAGCAGGTTAAAAATCCATCCTTTAATCGTCATCCTCTTCGTAATGGCTTTCGTAACGGTCTTTGGTTTCCTGGGTGCCCTCTTTGCGGTTCCCTTTTACGTCGTCGCCCGCGTCCTTTACCGCGAAATCATGAAGTATAGAGAGGCGCAAGACGAACGCTAAAACAGAACGTTAAGTGTATTGCTTAATTGCCGCTCTCGCCAGCTCGTCACAGCGGTTGTTCTCAACTGAATCGGCATGGCCTTTGACCTTAATCCATTCAATCTGGTGGACCCGGCTGAGCGCCAAAAGTTCCTGCCAAAGATCCTTGTTTTCCACTGGGGTTTTTTTCTTGGTCATCCAACCGTTCTTCTCCCAATTCCGGAACCAGTTTTGGTTAAAGGCATTCACCAGGTAGGCACTGTCCGAGTATAGTTTTACCCGACAGGGATATTTCAGGCGGGACAAGGCCTCGATCGCTGCCTTTAACTCCATGCGCTGGTTGGTGGTCTTCTTTTCGGCACCAGACAGTTCTTTCCGCCGTCCCTTGTATAAAAGGACGGCCCCCCACCCGCCGGGACCCGGATTGCCGCTGCAGGCCCCATCAGTGTAGATCTCAACTTCCTTCATCCTCAGCCTCCTCAAACCTGGAACCAGTCTTTTGTTTTGTTCTCA
>JAAZDX010000252.1 GCA_012512605.1 Bacillota bacterium | reverse complement strand
TTTTTCCCGCCAGGGGTCAAGGGGATGGCCGCTTAGGTAGACGCCAAGGTATTCTTTCTCCATGTTTAATAAAGCGGAAGGCGGGTATTCCTCTTCCGCCCCTTTGCTCGGTTCTGGCGTAGCGGAAAAACCAGCACCCGGTCCAAAAAGGGATAACTGCCCGCTCGCTTGTTGCGCGGCATATCGATGGGCCATTTCGAAAGCCTCTTCCAGTTGGGCCAGCATTGCTCGGCGGGTGTGCCCGGTCGAAGCAAAGGCCCCGACCCGCACCAGGCGCTCCACCGCCCTTTTATTAACCGTCCGCAGATCAACCCGGCGGCAAAATTCGTGGAGCGAAGTGAAGGGGGCTTTCGACTGCTCCGTGAGGATCGTCTGGATCGCACCGCTTCCCAAGTTCTTTACGGCCAACAACCCGACGCGAATGCCGTCGCCTTCAACTGTAAACCGTTCTTTACTGTGGTTAACGTCGGGCGGGAAAATTTTAATCCCCAGCCGGCGGCATTCTTCAATATAGACGCGGACTTTATCCGTATTCCCCATCACACTGGTCAAAAGGGCTGCCATAAAAGCCTGGGGGTAATTGGCTTTGAAAAAAGCGGTCCAGTAAGCGATCAAGGCGTAAGCGGCCGAATGGGACTTGTTAAACCCGTAACCGGCAAAAAACTCCATCAAGTGAAAGATCTCTTCCGCCGTTCCCCGGGGAATCCCGCGCGCCCCGGCACCCTGCACGAACTTTTCACGCATCGTAGCGAGCAGTTCCGGCTGCTTCTTGCCCATCGCGCGCCGTACCAAGTCCGATTCGGCAAGGGTAAACCCGCCCAGACGGTGACAGATCTGCATCACTTGTTCCTGGTAAAGGATGATCCCATAGGTTGGTGCCAAGATCTCCGTCAAGAGGGGATGAAGATAAGTCACTTCTTTCTCGCCATGGCGCGCCTTGATGAAATCATCCACCATCCCGCTGCCCAAGGGACCCGGCCGGTACAAGGCTACCAGCGAAATCAGATCATCCAACCGCTCCGGTGCCAATTGGACCAGGAGCCGCCGCATTCCGCTACTTTCCAGTTGAAAAATACCCTGGGTTAATCCGGAACAAAGGAGACGGTAGGCGGCTTCATCTCCCTGCGGAACGGTGCCCAAAGCATATTCTTTCCCGGTTGACTCCTTGACCAAATCAATCGTATCGCTGAGCACAGTTAAGGTCCGTAGTCCCAAAAAATCCATCTTTAAGAGGCCAATCGCTTCCAAATCCTCCATGGGAAACTGGGTAGTGGCTTCACCCTCACCGGCCCGCGCCAGGGGGACATATTCGGTCAATGGTTCGGGGGTAATCACCACCCCGGCTGCATGGGTCGAGGCATGACGGGGGAAACCCTCAACGGCTTTGGCAATCTGAAGCAGCCTGCCCACCCGCGCATCTTCCTGGGCTAAACTGGCAAGGGCCGGCGTGTTCTGCACGATCTCTTCCAGCGTAGAGCCAGCGGTCGAAGAGATCAGTTTTGCGATCTTGTCGACTTCACCATAGGGAAAGCCTAACACCCTTCCCACATCACGGACGGCCGCTTTGGCCGCCATCGTCCCAAAGGTGATGATCTGCGCCACATGATCGCGGCCGTATTTTTCCTTCACATACTCAATGAC
>JAAZDX010000251.1 GCA_012512605.1 Bacillota bacterium | reverse complement strand
ATGTTCTTACATTCGGGATAACCGGGGCAAGCCAGAAAACGACCGTACCGGCCGTACTTATAGACCATCATCCGCCCACAATGCTCACACTGGTCCTCGCTAACTTCATCGGCCAGCTGGACCCGTTCCACCGTCTCTTCCGCCTTTTTGAGTTCGGCGGAGAAGGGTTCGTAAAAGTCACGGACCGTCGAGACCCAATCGGCTGCCCCCTCTTCCACCTGGTCCAACTTTTCTTCCAAGCGGGCGGTAAAATCCAAGTCCACCACCCGTGGGAAGTTCTCTTTTAAGAGCCGGTCTACGACCAATCCCAACTCGGTCGGTTTAAACCTTTTATTCTCCATCTCCACGTAATTTCGTTTCCGGATCGTCTCAATGATCGTCGCATAGGTGCTGGGACGGCCGATCCCGTTTTCTTCCAGGGTCTTCACTAACATCGCTTCACTATAGCGGGACGGCGGTTGGGTAAAATGCTGCTCCGGCCGGACCGCTTGCAAAACAAGGGCCGTATCCACTTGGAGATCGGGCAGATAACCCTCTTCTTCCTCGTTCTTATCATCCTGGTCTTCTTGGTAAAGGGTTAAAAATCCAGGGAACTTAATCTTACTGCCGTTGGCCCGGAAAAGGAATGAGTCCCCTTCCAGATCAACCGTCATCACATCAAAAACAGCCGCCTTCATCTGGCTGGCCACAAAACGAGCCCAGATCAACTGGTAGAGACGGAACTGATCCCGGGTTAAAAAAGCCTTTACGTCCTGGGGCCGGCGTCCAACCACCGTTGGGCGGATCGCCTCATGGGCCTCCTGTGCGGAGGTGGTTTTTGTTTTATAAACAGGCGGTTTGGCCGGCAAATACTCCTGACCATATTCAGCGGCGACCACAGCGCGGCATTCTTCCTGGGCTTCTTGGGCGATGCGCACTGAATCGGTCCGGATATAGGTGATCAGACCAACACTGCCTTCACCGCCAATTTCTAACCCTTCATACAACTGTTGTGCCACGGACATGGTCTTTCGGGCACTGAACCCGAGTTTGCGGGAAGCCTCTTGCTGCAGGGTACTAGTGATAAAAGGCGCGGCCGGATTACGCCGGCGCTCCCGCTTTTTCACCTCGATGATCCGGAAAGACGCCGCTTCAATCCGTTGTTTTAGTTCGTGCGCCGTCTCTGCGTTGGGAATCGTTGCTTTCTTGCCATTAACCTTAAGGAGTTTTGCTGAAAATAAGTCCTGCTCCCGACCGACTGGGGCGAAATCACCGGTAATACTCCAGTACTCGTCCTGCTTAAAAGCTTCGATCTCCGCTTCCCGTTGACAGATTAAGCGGAGCGCAACCGACTGTACCCGTCCGGCCGACAAGCCACGCCGGACTTTTGACCATAAGAGCGGACTCAGCTTATAACCAAAAAGCCGGTCCAGGACCCTTCTGGCCTGTTGGGCATTGACCCGGTTAAGATCGATCGGCCGCGGCTTCTCCAAAGCCGCCTTGATTGCTTTCTTCGTAATTTCATGGAACTCAATCCGACAGGCCGAATCCGGGTTTAGATCAAGGGTCTGTGCCAAATGCCATGAGATCGCTTCCCCCTCCCGGTCCGGGTCGGTCGCTAGATAAACCTGGTCGACCTTTTTCACCGAATCTTTGAGTTCTTTAATGACCTTGCCCCGTCCTCTAATCGTTATGTACT
>JAAZDX010000020.1 GCA_012512605.1 Bacillota bacterium | reverse complement strand
TCTCTTTTGTAGTCAATGAACCTAAATTTGTAGGTCCTACCTCAAAGATAATCTGTAAACTCCTCCTGTATCTATATCTAAACTACTGCAAGTAACTATTCCCCACTAATCTGCGCCTCCCCGGCCGGATCCGAATTCAACCCGGCAGGACCAGAACTGACCGTAAAACTCATCTCCGTATTCAACGGCACCACCTCACCCGGCAAGGGACTTTGATCCAAAATATTCCCTTTCGGGTAAGGACTAGTCTTATAGACCAACGAATCATTAAAGACCAGACCTAAACTGGCTAGCTCGGATTGGACTTTAACCAGGGAAGACCCGATAAAATTCGGTACCTCCACGTATTCCGGCCCCAAACTCCGGTAGATATCAACGGCCGCACCCTTCTGGATCTTGGTGTTGGGGGCCGGTTTCTGCCGCACAATACGGTCCTTCGGGACATTCTTATTACTCTCGGCGTAAACGTCGCCCCGTTTAAGGCCCGCCTGATCCAGCAGGATTTCAGCTTCAGTCAAATTTTTCCCGGTTAAATCCGGAACTAAAACCGTCTCGATCCCTGAACTCAAGACCACATCAACCACGCGGCCACGCCGGACAATCATTCCCGCCTTGGGCACCTGCGAAAGAACCCCGTCCGGTTGAATCGCATCATCCGGTTCCCTCTTCACCACATTTAACTTTAAACCATTCTCACTAGCGATACGCTCGGCGGCACTAAACTCAAAACCGACAAAATTGGGAACCGTCACTTCCGCCCGGGGAGGAATCAGGTACAAATACCCCACACCGGCCAGGCCCAGAGCAATAAAGAGCGAGAGAAAGACAATCCCCAAGGTTTGCATAGACTGTTTAAAACTTTTTCTGCCTTGTGGAGCCGGGTCGTCCTTCGCCACCACTTCGTGCTCGAGGGTAAAATCGAGAATCTGGGTTGGGTAATCTTCAAGATTGGTCTCATCCGGCTTTAAGCCTAAAATCTCCTGTAGGTCCTTGCTCAAGACCAAAGCAGAAGGGTAGCGCCGCTCCAAATCTTTCGCCAGAGCACGCTTTAGTAGATCAACCACGCTCTTCGGATGCTTTGCCGCCAGCCAGTCGAAGAGGGGCGGCTCTTCCTGCAAGTGTTTGAGGGCGATCGCAATGGGGCTCTCCCCTGTAAACGGCACTTCTCCTGTGAGCATCTCATAAAGAACGCAACCTAAAGAGTACAGATCCGACTGGGGGCCAACCGGGATTCCTTTCGCCTGTTCGGGTGAAAAATACTGTACCGACCCCATGACAACTCCTGTTTGCGTAAACCCACTCGCCGTCACGGCCCGCGCGATCCCAAAGTCGGTGACCTTAACCATCCCATCCGCGGTGATCAAAATATTATGGGGTTTGATGTCCCGGTGGACAATATTGTGTTCATGGGCGTGCCGCAATGCTTCACAGATCTGCAAAGTAATTTTTAAAGCCCGACTTAAAGAAAAAGGTGCTTCCTCCTGGATTAGTTCTTTTAGATTACGGCCGGCAATATATTCCATCACTATATAATGGATGTCGCCATCCTGGCCCACATCGAAGATATTAACCACATTTGAATGGGAAAGGCTGGCCGCAGCCTGAGCCTCCCGGCGAAAACGTTCCACAAACTCCCGGTCCGCCGAAAACTGTTCCCGCAGAATTTTGATGGCGACCACCCGTTGAAGCAGGGTGCATTCGGCTTTATAAACTAAAGCCATACCCCCTTCACCGATCAATTCAAGAATTTTATATCGATTGCCCAGTAGACGTCCGATCAACAAATTCACCTCATTGGGCCGAAAAACCCCAGTAATAATTGGTAAAATCTTAAGTCGCCGCCTTCACCGGTTTCATAAATGGCACAAAGCAAATCAATACCAAGCGCGGTGAACTTAGTGGCGATTCATATTTCCTTTTAGGTAGGTTTTTCTCCATAAACAGGCCAAATTCCTGCCCTAAAACAAAGACCTTTAGAGAAAAGCGACGATGGCCGAGATGTTATCGATCCCACCCCGGTCATTGGCGGCTGCCACCAAACGGTCCGCCACTTCCTGGGGAGAAACACCCCCACCAAGCAATGCGCCGATTTCGGTGTTGGAAAGCATCACCGTAAGACCATCGGAACACAAGAGCAGACGGTCACCGGCCTGCGCCGACAACTCCCGGTATTCCGGTTCCACCGGTCCGGCCGTCCCGAGGGCACGGGTCAAGACATTCCGTTGCGGATGGTCTTTGGCTTCTTCCTCCGTGATCCCACCACTACGCACTAGTTCCGCCACTAAGGAATGGTCACTCGTCAGTTGGGTACACTGGCCGGCACGCCACAGATAAGCCCGGCTATCCCCAATATGGGCCACATTAATCCGGTCCTCTGCCACCTGAACTACAACCACGGTCGTTCCCATACCCTTACATTCCTGGTGCGTATGGGCGTAATTTAACAAAGCCTGATTCGCCCGGTTCAAGGTGGAAGTGAGCGCCGTTTTAAAATCCGGTACGGACGTGTCCAGAGCCAACACCTTTTCCACCACCAAGGCGCTGGCCACCTCACCCGCCTGATGACCGCCCATGCCATCGGCTAAGACGAGAAGCGTACCCTTCCAGCCAATACTATCCTCGTTTACTGCTCTTACCTTACCAATATGGGAAGCCATTCCGACCTTCACTTTATCCACCTCGCTACTCCCCTTCAGCCCTTAGCGGGATTCTACTCCTGCTGGCTCCGGAAGGTCCTTTTGCCCAAGGGCAACCACTTTCAGGACGGTCTCCCCCAGTCGGATTTCACCGCCAGGAGAGATCAATATACTGCTAATTCGGCAGTTATTATAAAAAGTGCCATTAGTACTCCCCAAATCCTTCAGCAGAAAAGTGTGTTTTTGCGCATGGTACTGTAAAACGGCATGTTCCCGCGAGACCTTTACGTCTTTTAAACGGACATGGCTTTGGGCTTGGCGTCCAATCTTCACGTTCATGGGCGCAAGGAGAAACTCCCGTCCACAATCGGGCCCGGCAACCACCACTAAAGCCATTGACGGTTGGGCGGCCCGGAAACGCTTGACCCGGGCGAAGGTTTTGGTATCAGCTTCTCTGGTGGCAAAATTCGGCTTTGTTTTCTCTTTCGTTTTCGCCCAGGGTAGAACCCAATTGTTAAATTTCATTATAACACATCTCCTATTAAAAATGAGTTACAGTTTTAAATGTTGTCGCAATTGACCACAGGCCGCATTGACCTCCGCCCCGCGTTCTTGCCGGATGCTAGCCGCCACTCCATGTTTCTGCAAAAAACCGAGGAAACGCTGGCGGGTCCGTGGGGGTGAGGGCCGGTACGGTGCCGCCGGCACCGGGTTATACGGGATGAGGTTCACATGGCACAGCCAGCCCTTCGCCAGATCCACTAAACGCGCAAGAGCGGCGTCCCCGTCGTTCACCCCTGCCAGCATAATATACTCCAGGGTGACCCGGCGTTTGGTCTTGGCGGCATAATCTCGACAGGCCTGGATAACTTGGGCGAGCGGATAGGTCCGGTTCAATGGGATCAGCGCTGAACGCAACTGATCGGCGGTCGCATGGAGGGATAAAGCCAGATTAATCTGGAGCTCCTCGTCGGATAATCGGTAAATCGCCGGAACAATCCCGCTGGTGGAGACGGTCAGATGCCTGGCCGCCATCTGAAGCCCGTAATCCGCATTTAAAAGACGAAGCGCCTTGATCGTCGCCGCGTAGTTGGCCAGGGGCTCCCCTTGGCCCATCGCTACGGCATGGCTGATCCGGGTTCTTTGGTCCAATCCGATCTTCCGGACCTGGTCGACGATCTCGCCTGCCGTCAAGTTACGCTTAAAACCCTGCTGTCCGGTGGCGCAAAAAGTGCAACCAACCGCACATCCGACTTGCGTGGAAAAACAGACCGTCTTTCTTTTTTGTTCCGGAATATAAACCGCTTCCACACAGAAGCCATCTGGTAAACGAAATAAATACTTTTTAGTTCCATCAGCTGCTTCCTCCGCACCCGCCTTGGTGATGCTGCCCCCCGTCAAACCATGGGCCTCTAAGCGTTGCCGAAAAAGAGCGGGCAAATTACTCATTTGCCCAAAATCGTCAACCCCCTTTTTGTAGACCCAATCCAACAACTGCCGAGCTCGGTAACGGGGTTCACCAAGCTTAAGCACTAATTCTTCTACTTCTTCCAGATTTAAGCCGATAATCTGCAAACAAGCGGCCCCCCATTCTATTTTGGCAAAAATAATAACACCGAACATTTCCGCGTCGCGGTAATCTTTTCCTCCTCATTATACCCGCTAAATCCGGAATTAATTTAAAAAGCCCGTACTGGGGTGAACAACCTCCTACGGGCGCTTTAATGGAAATAATCAAATTAATCAATGTATAAAGCTAGCAATCGTCAGCTGGAAATCTGTAATTGGAGTCGAATCCGGTCGGCCACTTTGGCAATAAAAGAGGCCGCCGTCGGAAAGCGTGCTTTTTCCGTCTGGAAATGGTCGGTCCCAAACATCTTCTTAAACGACTCGCAATTGCCCCGTTCCCAACCGATCTCGATTGTATGTCGAATTGCCGACTCAACCCCGCTGGCCGTGGAGTTGTATTTCTCCGCAATCCGCGGGTAGAGGTTTTTGGTGATATTACCGAGAATATCCTCCTCCTGGATGGCCATGATGATAGCATCCCGTAGATAAGCATAGCCCCGAAAATGGGCCGGAACCCCCATTTCATGAAAGATCTTGGTCACTTCCAACTCCAGTTGTTGGCGGGAAAAGTTCTTCGCCGGTGTAGGCAACGGGTTATAAAAATTCCGGCTTTCCTTTACATAGTCCTCCTGGTGGCGGCCGAATTGGCGGATCCGCTCTAAAAGCGTTAAAGTGTCAAAAGGTTTGACCATATAATAAACCGCACCCATTGCAATTAACCGTTGTACCATAGACTCCTGTTCAAAAGCGGTCAACACAATTACTTGCGGTGCCTTGTTCATCTCCGCCAAACGTTCCATAACACCAATTCCATCCAAATAGGGCATGGTAATATCCAGAATCAAGAGATCAGGTTCGTGGGCTTGAATCAGTTCGATCGCCTGTAACCCGTCGTAGGCGATCCCCTCCAGCTCCATATCTTCTTGGATGCCAATATGTTCGGCCAACACTTTACAGAGCTCTCGGTTATTATCCGCCAGCACAACCCGAATGCGATCTTCCGCCAAATACACCCCTCCTTTCCCAGACTGTTTTCTACACACTTTTACCATTTCCTGCTGTAAAAGGCAAATCTTTATGTCTACCTTTTCTGCGCTCAGCAGTATTTTCCAACGTCATCAGATAAATATCTTTCCAATTCCGGTCTTGCTTCCGCTGAAGAATCGCTTTCTTTTTAAAACCCAGCTTTTGGTAGCAGCGGATCGCACGGGTGTTGAAGGTATAAACCCGGAGGTACAATCGGTCGAGTCCCAGCACGTCAAAGGCATAACGCTCGATCTGCTCAAGCGCCAAAGTTCCGTAACCCTTATTCCAATAGCTTTTTTCCCCGATCCGAATCCTCAGCTCCGCTTCGCGCCCACGCCAGCAAATATGGGCAAGTTCCAGATCACCAATCAACTGTCCCTTTTCATTCTCAAGCGCAAAAAGCCGGGTGTTTTTACTGCTTCTACACTCTTCCCACCAGGCAAGACAAGCCTCCAGATCACATGGTAAACCCAGACCGACTAAACGTTCCACTTCCGGATCACTGTTCCACCGGACCAACCGGGAAAGGTCTTCTTTTACCAACGGTCGGATGCGAACGGCATCTGCTTGCTTTGACATGTACGGCCACTCCTTCGACAAATAAACTACAATTCGTGCTCTGTTCATTACTGCGATGTTTTGGTGCTTACTCCGATGTTACTGGTTCTTGGTACTGGCTTTAACTTTCATCACTTCGTGTGTACGGTCTGTAGCAAGGTGGGTGACTACCATGATCTTCTGTTGTTGGCCCGTTACTCCTCTAAGTAAAAACCGGTAGGAGATAGGTGATCTGGGCTTTTTAACACCTTTTTCAGCTGGTTGCCGGAAATTTACCCTTGAGAAACCGGTTGAAGTTACCTCCAGCCACCTTTCCGATGATCTCCCGGCTGAACCCAACCGCGTCCAAGCGCTTTAGAAAATTGGGAATCCCGGTCACATCAGGCAGATCCGTTGGCGCACAATCAATCCCGTCAAAATCACTGCCCAGCGCCGGACAATCCTCACCGCCAATCCGGATTAGTGCCTCTAGATGAGGGATGAGGTCATCACTGCGGACGGTTCCCGCACCGATAAAGGGCGGGTAAAAAGTAAGCCCCACCGTTCCCCCGGTGGCTGCCACCAAGCGAATCTGTTCCGCCGTTAAATTACGGCGGTGCGCATGGACCTGAGCCACATTAGCGTGGGAAACACAGACCGCCTGCTGAACAAGATCAATTACACCAAAGAAACTTTTCCGGCCTAAATGAGAAAGGTCCAAAATCATTCCCCGTTCTTCCGCCATTTTGACAACTGCTTTACCTAATCCGGTCAGGCCACTATCGTTCGGCACCCCCACCCCGCAAGCAAAGGCGTTCGCCCCGTTCCAGGTCAGCGAGAGCATCCGCACACCCTGTTCATAATAATCGTCCAGCCGGGAAAGCTCCCCTTCCAACGGCTCCAGCCCTTCCAGGGCCAGAATCACCCCGATTTTCTGTCCCTGGCTCCATGCTTTAAAATCGGACGCGGACCGGATCCAGATTATCTGCTCCCGACAGCGGTTATACTCTTGCCGCCAGCGGGCAATGACATGCTCAGCCCAAGCAGAGGCTGCCGGCCGCTGGGCCGCACAGATCGCCAAAACCTGCAGGGAAACCCCGGCCTTTTTTAACCGGGGTAGATCAAGATGAAGATGGGGGGCATGACCCAGGCTCCCGCCTTCCTCCTCAAGCCGGACTAAAGTATCGGCATGACCATCAAGAATCGGTCCGTAATTGTTATCCATCTTCCTTTTCCTCTCTGATGATAACTGTCTTAAACAAAAAAAGAACCTATAAATGTTTATAGGTCCCGATCGGAGCTGCGGATAAGAACTAACGTGGTTCAATGATTAATTTAATGGCTGTTCGTTCTTGTCCTTCAATCATTATGTCAGTAAACGCGGGAATACAAATCAAATCAATCCCACTGGGCGCTACGAAACCACGGGCAATGGCAACGGCTTTTACGGCCTGATTCAGCGCACCAGCGCCAATCGCCTGGATTTCTGCTGCTCCTTTCTCCCGTAATACTCCAGCCAATGCCCCGGCCACTGAGTTTGGGTTCGATTTTGCCGAAACCTTTAATACTTCCATTGCTTTATACCCCTCCTAAACCATGTCAACTTTCTGAACTACATCTATTATATTTTATGCCGACCATTAAATTCCTTTTAATTTATTACTTATTTTTAATTTTTACGGTAAATTATTCTGTCAATTCGCTTTGTCCGTCCTTCTTCATTCAGTTCGAGATAGACGCCGTTCAATTCAACTGGCCCTTTTGCAATCTCGAATTTCACCGGTCGTTTTGTGATAAACTTCTCAATCGCCAACTCCTTCTTCACGCCTAAAACCGAATCGGTCGGTCCGCACATCCCAACATCGGTAATATATCCGGTCCCACCGGGAAGGATGCGGTGATCAGCCGTGGCGACATGGGTATGGGTTCCTAAGACCGCCGAAGCCAACCCATCAAGGTAGTGGCCAAGGGCGATCTTTTCCGAAGTGGCTTCGGCATGAAAATCAACCAAAACAAAAGGGGTTTTCTCTTTCAGGCGACCGATTTGCTCCTTCGCCACGCGAAAGGGACAATCCAGGGCCGGTTCTAAATAAACCTGACCCATTAGACTAAGGACCCCGACCGGGTACCCGTTTTTGGCCACAAATAAACCGGCACTCTCCCCCGGGGTCCCCGGAGGGTAATTGGCGGGACGCAACACCTGTTTGTAACGGTCGAAGACCTGGCCGATCTCCCGGTGTTTCCAGGTGTGGTTGCCCAGGGTAATCACGTCCACGCCACTATGTAAAAGCTCATCCGCCACGTCCAGCGTCAGCCCAAACCCCCCCGCGGCATTCTCCCCGTTCACGACCGTTAAATCCGGGGCATACTCTTCTATCAACTCCGGAAGGAGCGTCTTCACCAGCTTCCGTCCAGGACGACCCACAATATCACCTAAAAATATAATCTTCAAAATTAGGTCCCCCTTGAATAAACCCATCCCCGCTTCAGGGGGGGTCGGAGTGATTAAAAATCAAGACGCGGCCTTCTTCACGAATCCCAGTTAACTCTTTTTTCTGCGGTACTTCCTTCAACTCTTCCAACATGTGGGCGATCATTTCTTCCTGAAAAAGCAGATCTTCTTCCCCGGCCTCGCCGTCTTCCTCTCTAACCACTTTATCTTCATATCGACTATTAATGATTTTAATGGTTAAAGACAATTCATCGGGGGAAAAGGAAGCAATATCCCGTTTAATCTCCAGAAAACTAAGCGATCCCTGCCTTTTGAAGGACAGCTCGATAACCTCAGGTTTGACTTGGTCTAAAAAGGCCAAGGCTTCCAGGCTCATCTTCAATTCTTCCCGAAACGCCTTTTTTTCTTCGGCTGAAAACTTATGCCGAAAAATAAAGCTAAAAATCAAACTAGAATCAGCGGGGTTTAACCTCAAGGTGGCTATCTCCGGGTAACGGATAAGCAAAGATACGATTAAACTCATCGAACTTGTGAAGGATTCACCGTCCCGACCAAATACACCTTTCATTTTCCCACTATTCCTCTCATGATAATGAAAAGACAAGTAAGCCACAGTGTGGCTTACTGCCTTTATTTTGCATAATCGACCGCTCTGATCTCACGAATCACGACGACTTTAATCTGTCCGGGGTATTCCAGTTCGGCTTCGATTTTCTTCGCAATTTCTCGCGAAATAAATGCGGCCGCCGCATCATCCACTTTTTCCGGTTTTACCATAATCCTGATTTCACGTCCGGCTTGGATCGCAAAGGCTTTTTCGACGCCATCAAAGGAGTCGGCGATCTTTTCTAAGCGCTCTAACCGTTTGATATAGCTCTCAAGCGTCTCACGCCTGGCCCCCGGCCGGGCCGCCGAAATCGCATCCGCCGCCTGTACTAAAACAGCTTCAACGGTATTTGGCTCTATATCTCCGTGGTGGGCGGCAATCGCGTGGATGACCGCCGCCGATTCGCGGAACTTTTTCGCGATATCAGCACCAATCGTAACATGGGGTCCTTCCACCTCATGGTCAATGGCTTTTCCAATGTCATGGAGGAGTCCTGCCCGTTTGGCTAAATTGACATCGGCTCCTAATTCTGCCGCAATCATACCAGCTAAATGCGCCACCTCGATTGAATGCTTCAAGACATTCTGACCATAACTGGTCCGGTATTTCAACCGTCCCAACAACCGAATCAACTCTGGGTGTAGATTAGGGATCCCAACCTCAATTGCCGCTTGTTCCCCTTCTTCTTTAATGACCGTTTCCACTTCTTTCCGGGCTTTTTCAACCATCTCTTCGATGCGGGCTGGATGGATACGGCCATCAGCAATTAAGCGTTCTAAGGCAATCCGTGCGATCTCCCGTCGCACCGGGTCAAAACCAGAGAGAATCACCGCCTCGGGGGTATCGTCGATAATGAGATCAATCCCGGTCAACGTCTCAAGCGCCCGGATATTTCGACCTTCCCGGCCAATAATCCGGCCTTTCATCTCGTCATTCGGCAATACCACTACCGACACTGTAGTTTCGGCCACATGATCGGCGGCGTACCGTTGGATTGCCGTCGCAATTATATCCCGGGCTTTCTTATCGGCTTCATCCTTAATTTTTGCCTCATATTCCCGGACCCGTACCGCCATCTCTTGCGCCAGTTCTTTTGTTAATTCGGAAAAGAGAAACTCCTTCGCTTGCTCAACGGTAAGACCAGAAATCTTCTCCAGTTCTTCGCGTTTTTGTTGTTTTAACTCACGCAGTTCCGCCTTGAGCTTATCCAACTCGTTCTCTTTTTTACCGAGGTTATCCTCTTTCTTCTCCAGCGCTTCGATTTTGCGGTCAATATTCGCTTCCTTTTGTTCAATCCGTTTCTCC
>JAAZDX010000019.1 GCA_012512605.1 Bacillota bacterium | reverse complement strand
TGCTACGCCTGTGTGGGATGGGCGAGAGTGTATTGGTGAAGGAGATCGCCGATTTATTGGCTAACCAGACGAACCCAACCCTTGCCCCCCTGGCTTCCGAGGGGGAAGTCCGGTTACGGCTCACCGCTGCCGCCGAAACCGTTGCCCAGGCGGAAGAGGTCATCGCCGATCTGGAGAGTAAACTTCGGGCCAGGTTAGGCCGGACGATTTACGGGGTAGACGACGAGACCCTGGAAGCAGTCGTCGTGAGCCTCCTCCAAGAACGCGGTGAAACCCTGGCGGTGGCCGAATCTTGTACCGGTGGATTACTGGCGAACCGGATTACGGATGTGCCAGGGGCTTCTGCCGTTTTTGACCGGGGGGTCGTAACCTATAGCAACCGGTCCAAAGCGGAACTGCTGGGGATACCGGCGACTGTAATTGAACGGGTGGGTGCGGTCAGCACCGAAGTGGCGACATTAATGGCCCAGGGCGTACGGGACCGTGCGGGGAGCGATTGGGGGGTTGGGATCACTGGGATCGCTGGGCCCGGTGGCGGTACGGCCGAAAAACCGGTGGGGCTGGTCTACTATGCACTGGTCGGACCCGGAGTCAATCTGGTGCGAGAGGCGCGTTTTACCGGAGACCGGCAACAGATTAAACGCCGTACGACCCAAACGGTTTTGGATCTTCTCCGCCGCACCCTTCTCCCTTAGGGGTAAATGGCAATAAAATCAGAGTCTTAACGGAAAAAAGCTGTCAAAAACCAGTACTTAGTGTTATTATATAGAGAGAATTGCCTTGAGCAATTTTCTTCAATTTGGTCCATCGTTGGGTGATACTATTAATTAAAAGTAAAGATTAGGATATAAATTTAGGATATAGAGCTATATTTTTTGGATGATAATATACTCTATTTTGGACTAATGCTAGGGAGGAAAGAGCATGAAAACAGTGGGCGTACAAGTACGCGGGATCCGGGCGCCGATTCTGAAGGCGGGCGACGATCTGGTCCAATTTGTCATTGATGCGCTATGGCAAGCCATGGAGGCGGAAGGATTCTGCCTCGGTGACCGGGATGTGATTGGGATCACCGAGTCTTTAGTTGCGCGTGCCCAAGAGAACTATGTTACCGTGGAAGCGGTTACTACGGAATTAAATCGGAAGTTTGGGACCGACGAGATCGGCGTGGTCTTCCCTTTGCTGAGCCGCAACCGCTTCGCGATGTTTTTGAAAGCAATCGCCAACGGATTTTCCCAGGTCCATCTTTTGCTTAGTTATCCCGCCGATGAAGTGGGGAATCCCCTGATGGATCTGGACCGTATGGACGAGGCGGGGATTAACCCTTATACCGATCTCCTGACGGAAGCCGATTACCGGCGGATCTTCGGGCCGGAAGTGAAACATCCTTATACCGGCATCGATTATGTCCGTTTCTATAAAACGTTGGGTGTGAACGATAATATTAGGATCTATTTCTCCAACAACCCCCGGGATATTCTGCGCTACACGAAAAAGGTTTTAACCGCTGATGTCCACTCCCGGGCGCGCACGAAAAGACTTCTCCGGGCGGCTGGGGCCGAGCTGGTTTATGGTTTGGACGATATCTGCACGGAGCCGGGAGCCGGCGGCTATAATCCCGAGTACGGCTTATTAGGCGCGAACCTGGCTACCGACGATAAAATAAAGCTATTTCCGCGGGACGGGCAAGTTTATGTTGAAGCAATCCAGCAGACCATTAAGGAGCGAACCGGAAAGAACGTGGAAGTTTTGATCTACGGTGACGGGGCCTATCGCGATCCAGTCGGTCGCATCTGGGAGCTGGCTGATCCGGTCGTGGCACCGGCTTTCACTCCGGGTTTGGCGGGAGTGCCGCATGAAGTGAAGATTAAGTACCTGGCCGATCACCTCCTGGCGGACGGCGCGGCGGTGGATGAAGAGGTAAAAGCAATGATCCGCGGAAAACAGGCGGATATGGTGGAAGCCGAGGCTTCATTAGGAACAACGCCCCGGCGGCTCACCGATCTGCTGGGCAGCCTTTGTGATCTGACCAGTGGGAGCGGGGATAAGGGCACGCCGATCGTGCTGGTCCAGGGATACTTTGATGATTACACGACCGAGTAGGGGCTTTTGCTTGATTCCGGCTTTCCAATTGTAAAAATAAAATTATTTATAAATGGGGGAATGACATGATCAAAGTAGCAATTATTGGGGCAACAGGAATCGTTGGTCAGCAGGCGATTGTTACTTTAACCAACCATCCTTGGTTTCAAATAACCAAACTGGCCGCTTCGGCCCGTTCGGCGGGGAAGACCTATGCGGAGGCGCTCCGGGAAGCCAACGGTGCTTCGCGTTGGTGGTGTCCGGAGGAGTTGCCGGCAAAGGTGGCCGGGCTCCCGGTGGAAGATGCGGCCGATTTTGATCCAACGACCGTCGATCTGATCTTTTCCACCCTTGATGCGGGTGTTGCCAAGGAGCTGGAACCGAAGTGGGCCCGGACTACTCCGGTGGTGAGCACCGCGTCGGCCTTCCGTTATGAAGATGATACGCCGATTCTGATTGGTGGGGTGAATATGGACCACGCCGCCCTAATTAAAGTACAACAAGAGCGGCGGGGTTGGAAGGGGTTCGTGGTGCCCAAGTCCAACTGCACCATCGCCGGTTTAGTGGTCTCGCTCAAACCGATTTTGGACCATTTTGGGGTCAGACAAGTGATTATGACCTCGTTACAAGCCATGTCCGGTGCGGGGCGGAGCCCCGGTTTGTCGGCGATGGATATGACGGAGAACGTTGTTCCATATATCCCCGGTGAAGAGCCGAAAGTTGAAACCGAGCCCCAGAAGATCCTGGGGACCTTTACGGGAGAAGGGATCGCCCATGCCCCCTTTGGCATTACGGCGACTTGTACCCGGGTGCCAGTGCTTGATGGGCACCTGGTGACCGTTTTCGTGCAGACGGAAAAACCGTGTACACCGGAGGCGGTCAAGGAAGTGATGCTTGGTTTCGGGAAAGACTTTTGCCAGCTTGGGCTCCCTAGTTCCCCCACCCAACTAATTGCGGTGACCGATGACCCGTTCCGGCCGCAACCGCGGATGGACCGCGACCGTGGGGATGGGATGACCGTGACCGTCGGCCGTCTACGGCAAGATCCCATTTTGGAAAACGGTTTGAAGTATGTCTGTTTGTCGCACAACACCAAGCTTGGAGCGGCGAAAGGGGCAATCCAAACTGCCGAGTATCTAGTGAAATATTATTTAGACTGGTTGTAGAAGACCAAGGCTTGACCATGGCTTTGAACTGCGGTATAATCTTGATAATTTAGATCTACCCGAAAAATCAAAAAGGGCGATGAAGAGGCCATAACCGGGTGCCGTCGGTGGCAGAGAGGAAGGCCCTAGGCTGGGAAGCCTTCCCCGACGGTCGGTGAAGACCACCTTGGAGCAGTTGGTGACAGAAAGCCAAACGGGTGACGCCGTTATCGGTCAGCAAGTCGGGTCTTCGACCAAAAAGGGTGGAACCGCGGGTTAAAACCCCGTCCCTTACAAGGGATGGGGTTTTTTTATATGCGTCCAGCAGGGACCCGATCTTACCCGGATTTGTTTCGCTTGGGGCGGGTCACCCGTTGGATAAGGAGAAAGCAAAGGGAGGTGAGGACGATCCTTCCGCAAAAGGCAATCTGCGCCGGCGGTGTGGTCTTTAAAGATGAAAGAATTGTGAGTTTGCGGCGCAAGAACGGGGTGTGGCTCATGCCGAAGGGGCATGTGGAACCCGGTGAAACCTTGGAACAAGCTGCGGTGCGTGAAGTTCGGGAAGAAACTGGGCTGGTCGCCCGGGTGGGCGCGCCTTTGGGTGAGACCGAATATAGTTTTACCGAAGATGGGACTTTATACCGGAAAAAAGTCTTCTGGTTCTTTATGGAAGCGATCGGCGGGGAACTCCAGCCAGAAAAGGAGATGTTTACCGATATTCGCTTGCTTTCAGCTGAGGAGTTGAGTCTCTTAAGTTTTGAAGCCGACCGTAAACTTGCGGCCAAGGCTTTTACCCGATACCGGAAGAAACGATTAAGGCAAGGCAACCCCGATGGTTGCCGTAGAGAAGATTAGCCTTTTAATCAGGCGAAGTTTGGAGGAAGATAAACATGATTAAACTGATCCTACCGGATGGTTCTGAGCGTGTGGTCGAAGGTGGTATAACCGGAAAAGAATTGCTCGCCGGTTTGGAGCCGGCGTTAAAGAAAGAGGTCATTTGTTTAACGGTCGACGGAGAGTTGACGGATTTGGGCGCCCCGCTTCCCGCCGGGGTGACGGTGGGTTTGGTGCGACGGACGGATCCGGCAGCTTTAGAGGTCCTGCGTCATTCAACGTCCCATATTATGGCCCAAGCGGTTAAGCGGCTTTTTCCCGAAGCGAAACTGGCGATCGGGCCGGCGATCGAAAATGGTTTTTACTACGATTTTGACTTGCCACGGCCGTTGACGCCGGAAGATTTAACCGCGAGCGAAGCGGAGATGAAGAAGATTGTCAAGGAAGATTATCCGTTCATCCGGGAAGTAGTGGCGAAGGAGAAAGCCCTGGCCAGCTTAAAAGCGGAGGGTGAGATCTATAAGGAAGAGCTGGTGGCGGAGCTGGAAGATGAAGCGATCAGCTTTTACCAGCAGGGTGAGTTTACTGATCTTTGCCGGGGGCCCCATCTGCCGTCGACCCGCTACGCCAAAGCCTTTAAGTTAACGAGTATTGCTGGGGCGTACTGGCGGGGCGATTCTTCCCGCCCGATGCTGCAGCGGATCTACGGTACGGCCTTTTTCAACCGGGAAGAACTGGAGAATTACTTTAAGTTTTTGGAAGAAGCCAAGAAGCGCGACCACCGAAAACTGGGCCGGGAACTAGATCTCTTTTCTGCCGACGAACAGATTGGTGCCGGGGTAATCCTTTGGCACCCCAAAGGGGGGCGGATCCGGCAGGTGATCGAGGACTTCTGGCGGAATGAGCACGTGGAAAACGGTTATGAGCTTGTTTATACCCCCCACCTGGGCCGGAGAACGCTCTGGGAAACCAGCGGGCATTTGGATTTTTACCAGGAGAATATGTATGGGGGAATGGAAGTCGAGGGGCAGGAATACCTGATTAAACCAATGAACTGCCCGTTCCACATCGCCATCTATCAAAGTCGGAGCCGTTCCTACCGGGAACTGCCGTTTCGTTGGGCCGAATTGGGGACGGTTTACCGTTATGAGCGCAGCGGGGTGCTGCATGGACTCCTCCGGGTTAGAGGCTTTACCCAGGATGACGCCCATATTTTCTGTCGGCCGGACCAGATGCCGGAGGAGATCGACCGGGTGCTTGCTTTTTGTTTAAATATCCTGAAAGCCTTTGGTTTCAAAGAGTTCAAGCTTTATCTGGCAACCAGGCCGGAGAAGTCGGTCGGGACGGAAGAACGGTGGGCGGCGGCGACCGAGGCCTTGCGGGCCGCCATCGAGAAGACGGGGCTTCCCTATGAGGTTGACGAAGGGGGCGGTGCTTTTTATGGGCCGAAGATTGATCTAAAGATTAAGGATGCGTTGGGTCGGGAATGGCAGTGTTCCACCATCCAGTTTGACTTTAACGAGCCGGAGCGGTTTGACCTAACCTATAAGGGGGCGGACGGCCACGATCACCAGCCCTATATGATCCACCGGGCCCTGCTCGGCTCTTTGGAGCGCTTTTTTGGGATTCTGATTGAAAACTACGAAGGGGCTTTCCCCCTGTGGCTGGCACCGGTCCAGGCGATCGTCCTCCCGGTTCTGCCGGAGAATCTGGAGTATGCGGGTCAGATCTACGATTGGCTCCGCCAGAACGGAATCCGGGCTGAACTGGACAGCCGGAACGAAAAGATTGGTTACCGGATCCGTGAAGCGCAGATGCAGAAGATCCCCTATATGTTGGTGGTAGGCAGTAAGGAGGCGGAGACTGGTCAAATTGCCGTCCGGACCAGACGGGAAGGGGATCAGGGGGCCTGGTCCCGCGAAGAGCTGCTCGCAAAGATGCAAGAGGAGATCGTGGCCAAACGTTAGCAGGACCGAAAGGGCCGACGGCTTGGATCGATCCTGGAGAGGGAATCATACAGCCATATAGCCATATATCTTAGTACTCACCCACGCTAGTATCCGCCAAGTTACTCACGTCAGCGACATTGGCTTCGCGAAGGGAATAACAGACTAGTATTTAGGTAGAGAAGAAAGCAGACGAAGCGACGATGGGGAAATGGCGAAGCGACGATAGAGAAACGACGTAGCTACGAAAGGGGTTTAACTGTTGAAATACCGATTCCGGAACTATCTACTGCGCTGGTCGGGGCATATGGAGATCTTTCTTTCCTTTCTCCTCTTAGTCAGTATCGTGATTGCCGCCGTCGGGCTGGTGGGAAACCTATACGGCCTGACGCAAAACATGGGCAGTACCGATTATTTCCAGAAGTTTCTTGGCTCGACGATGGCATTGATTATTGCCTTAGAATTAATCAAGATGATTGTCCGGGACACCGTTGGCAGCACCATTGAAGTATTGTTGATCGCCCTTGCCCGCAAGCTGATCGTCAGCGAACAAGATACATTAGGATTTTTAATTGGGGTTATTGCAATTGCCGGTTTGTTCTTGATCCGAAAATATCTTTTTGTTGCCGAGTTCAGTAATGAGGGTCGGATGGTGGTCAGCGCGGCGATGCCGGTAACCCAGGCGGAAAAGCTTATTAAGAAAGCTTTACCCCGCCAGGCGCAGACCCTTGGTGGGATGGTCGCGCAGATTGCCGGACAGGAGGACCGGGAGTTGCGGGAAGGGGATGTCTACACTTGTAACGGGGTTAAGATCCGGATTAACCGGATGGAAGACGGGATCCTTCAAGTCCTGGAGTTTATCAATGATCCGGAAGAAAGCGACCGCTTTTAGGCCATTTAAAACCGGTTATTTCCAGTGCCTATTTTAAGCGGCTGCTGAAGGAGCCGCCCAGTCCTAGTCGAATAGTAACTATATCTGGACTTATCGTGGAGGCAATATTTGATGTGGAAAAAGACTAGGATTGTTAGTTTTCTTTTTATTCTTTTCGTGTTATCGGTCCGTATCTTTTCTTCGACGGAGACGAAACCAACTGGTGTTTTACTAAACTACGAACGGTTATTCCCGAAACTAATGACCAGTACGGCGGTTGTTGCGCCGCCGGCCATTCCCCCGCGGGCAACAATCCCCCTTGAACCGGAGCCGCTCTATGCGCCGGTGACGCCGACTCCCATCCCGGAGGAGGTGAAAGGGGTCTATGTCACCGGGTGGGTGGCCGGGACACCGTCCTTATTCAAGAATCTGTTGCGCTTTATCGAGGTGACTCCGGTTAATTCTTTAGTGATCGATATTAAAGATGACACCGGAAAACTGAGTTACCGTTCGGCCGTCCCCATGGTTAATGCCCTGGATGCCTGGGAAAACAAGATCCCCAACGTGCAAAATATGCTCAAAACCTTACAGCAGAAAAAGGTTTACCCAATCGCCCGGGTGGTGGTCTTTAAGGATCCTTATTTAGCCGAAAAACGTCCGGACTTAGCCCTTAAGCAGTTAGACGGGGAGATTTGGCGTGATTATAAGGGCATGGCCTGGGTTGATCCCCACGCGCGGGAAGTATGGGAATATAATATCCAAATTGCCAAAGAAGCTGTTAAAATGGGTTTTCCCGAGATACAATTTGACTATGTTCGGTTTGCTAGTGACGGCGACCTTCGGAACTGCGTTTACCCCTACGCCGACGGTACTAGTAAAGAGGATGTGATTCGCGATTTTCTCTTGTATGCCCGGGAGGAACTGGAACCTTTAGGCGCGGTAGTTTCGGCTGATGTCTTTGGTCTAGCCTGTTCGGCGGCGGATGATCTTTTCATCGGACAAAAGCTGGAAAAGATTGCCGAAGCAGTTCCCGTAATCTCCCCCATGGTCTATCCTTCCCACTATGCGAAGGGTTGTTACGGTTTGGCCGATCCGGATCTTAGTCCGTACGAAACCGTTTTGCGCAGTATGCAAGACGCCCAGCAAAGGATGGAAAACTACCCGGTTAAACTTCGCCCTTGGCTCCAAGACTTTTCTTTGGGGAACGCCTATGGGCCGGCCCAGATCCAGGCGCAGATTCAGGCGGTTTATGATGCGGGAGTGCGGGAGTGGCTTTTTTGGAACCCCAGTTGTCGCTATAATGTCGACAAATATGTAACGCGAAAGAACGATGAACTCGACGCGACGACTGATGTGTCCGGTGGGGAAGGGGTGCTCCCACCAGTGGAGGGAGAAGGGCTGCTTCCAGCCGGCCTGAGATTGGATTTGGAAGCGGAAGAAGCCACGGCTTGGCCGGACGAAACGGGTGAGGGCGGCCTGGCGGGAGAAGCGGAAGATGCGGAACGGATCGAAAGCGAAGCGCTCCCTCCGGCGGTCCTGGGCTTGACGGAGGAAGGAGAAGAACCGGAAGAACCAACTGAACCAGAAGAAACAGATGAAATTGATGAAACGGCTGAAACAGATGAAATAGAAGACCCTGCAAAACCCGAAGGCTTCCGTGAATGTCCCGTTGAAGCCGGCGGTGGTGTCTGGGAAAAGAGCGAAGAAGAGTGGGCTGGGGCCGCGGCGTATGGGCAGGCACCTGTCCCGGACGGGGGCGGGGAAGCAGCAACGACTATGAGCTTGCCAGATGCATCCGGCGGAGCTTTCGAAAAGGGCGACAACCACGCCGTGCCAACGGACCCAGTCGGCAGCGGCGATCCGGAGAGCACGGATCTGGTGGCAATGCCGATCTTGGCGGAATTGGATGACCCCGAGGGACATGAGGTCAATGATGACTACGCGTACATAAGGGATACGGATACAAAAGAGGATAAGGAGGACATTGAACAAGAATAAACTTGCAAACAGTGTTGTATAAATAATTAATTAGGCCAAAACAGGTTAAGAATCCGCGATGATAATGATCGCAAATAAGATTGACATTTTGATGCGGTTCTGATATATTTTTCATAATATACTTCCCGAAGACGAGATCGTTGCTGCTCAAGGCAGGAGTTGTCTCGTCTGTATATTTATAATTCTGCAAACATAAAAGGAGGTACTGGTAATGAAGAAGAAAATAATTGCCTTAGGAGCACTTGTTGTGGTCTTGGCTGTCATTATATTTCTTGTGACCGGCCGGGGCGGCAGTGACACGCTGAAAATTGCTACCATCATGTCGACGAGCGGTCCGGTTTCCCATTTTGGCAGCCAATGCCGGGCTGCCATCCAGATGGCGGTTGATGAGTTTAACGCGCGGGGCGGAGTTCTTGGGAAGCAAGTCGAACTTCTCGTGGAAGATGACGAGAAGAACCCGGAAAAAACCATGAACGCACTGGTTAAGTTGGTAACGAAAGATAAGGTAAAGGTTGTGCTTGGTGCTTTAACTAGCGACTGTACGCTAGCCATCACCCAGGAAGCGCAACGCCGTGGCATCTTACTCTTCACACCGACTTCCACCAATGATATGGTAACCGATGCCGGTGATCTGATTTTCCGTTCTTGTTTTAAAGACTCCTTCCAGGGCGAAGTCATGGCCCAGTTTGCGGTGGAATCTTTAAATGCTACCAAAGCGGCGGTTCTTTATGACATGAACAATGACTATTCCACCGGCTTGACGAAGAGCTTTGAAGAAACCTTTGAAGCCTTCGGTGGTACCGTGGTGGCCTCCGAATCATACGCGGGCGGGGATAAGGACTTTAATGCCCAGATTACCAAGATTAAGGCGGCCGACCCGGATGTGCTGTTCCTCCCCGACTATTACAATACGGTTTCCCTGATTATGAACCAAGTACGCAACCAGGGTTTGGATGCGATCATGCTTGGTCCCGATGGATGGGATGAAGTGGTGGGTCAAGCCGGAGAGGAAGCGGTTGGCAACTACTTCTGTAACCACTATAGCCCCGATGCCGAGGACGATGATGTGCAGGTGTTCGTCCGTAAGTACCGCGAACGTTTTGGCATCACCCCGAATGCCCTTGCGGCGCTGGGTTATGACGCGGCCTATATTGTATTGGAAGCGATCGAACGGGCCGGAACCGACGACCCACAAGTCTTGAAAGAGGCGCTGATGGCGACCAACAAAAAATACGTTACCGGCCATATTACCTTCGATGCGAACCATAATCCGGTCAAATCGACGACCATTTTGAAGGTGGTTCAGGGCGAGGACGGTAAACTAGCCACCGAATACGTGGGCATGGTTGATCCAGAATAATTTTGGTGATAAAATGAATGATATGAAGTAATGGGAGAAGATTTTTCTCCCATTACTTTATTCAAAAACGAAGCATCAATCTCCACTTGCAATGATCCAAGCCGTGACAATTACCGGCTTACCGGCCAAAGGTTGACTTGCGCGGCTAAGTTCGGATAGAGCGAGCATTAAAAGCAACTTACCAACTTAAGGAGGTGGGGTTTGGATGGATTTTCTCCAACAGTTTTGCCAACAGACGCTGAACGGATTATCCCTCGGGAGTATCTATGCTTTATTGGCGCTAGGGTACACCATGGTGTATGGGATTGTGAAACTGATCAACTTTGCCCATGGTGACATTCTTATGGTCGGTGCCTTTGTCAGTTATTTTGTACTGAAACAATGGGGAATTACCCCGGCAACCTTGATGTTATCCTTTTTACCAGCGATGTTGTTCTGCCTGACCATGGGGGTGCTGATCGAGAAGGTTTGCTATAAACCATTACGCAACCAACCACGGATTAATGCTTTGATCACTGCAATCGGGGTCTCTTTCCTCTTGGAGAACGGTGCCCGGGTCCTCCCCTTCATTGGACCTAACCCCCGTGTTTTTCCTACATTACCAGTGGTGAATTATAAAATATATGGCATTAACATCAGTCAGGTTCAGATTCTGGTCTTTGTTGTCGCCATCGGTTTAATGCTGCTTCTTAACTACATTATCAACTTTACGAAAGTCGGCAAAGCGATGCAAGCGGTCTCCTTTGATAAGGGTGCTGCGGCCCTGATGGGGATCAATGTGGACCGGATCATCTCTTTTACTTTCGTCTTAGGTTCGTCCCTGGGCGCAGCGGCGGGGATTTTGTTTGCCAGTGCCTATCCGCAAATCGAGCCTTATATGGGGATCATGCCCGGATTGAAGGCTTTTATTGCCGCCGTGTTTGGCGGAATCGGTAGTATCCCCGGGGCGGTGCTTGGTGGGTTTATTCTTGGTGTGGCGGAGACCTTGACGAAAGGATTTCTCTCCTCCCAACTCGCGGATGCCATTGCTTTCGGTTTATTAATCCTTATCTTGGTGGTTAAACCATCGGGTCTCCTGGGCAAACCAATGGGGGAGAAAGTGTAGGTGAACTTGATGAGTAAGAAGATGAACACTATAGTTTCTGTGCTGATGGTAGCCTTGGTTTTGGTCATTCTCAATGTCTTGGTGATGCTCCGGGTGATTGATGAGTACACCAGCCAGGTTCTGACCATCGCCGGGATCAATGTGATCATTGCTTTAGGTTTAAATTTGATCTCTGGTTTCACCGGCCAACTCGCCTTGGGCCATGCCGGCTTCATGGCGGTCGGTGCTTACACAACAGCGGCCCTGATGATGAAGATAAACCTGCCGATTTCAGTGGCCGTGCTCGGCGGGGCTTTGATGTCGGCCTTGTTTGGCTTTTTGATTGGCTTGCCGACTTTACGTTTACGCGGCGATTATCTAGCGATTGTTACTTTGGGTTTTGGTGAGATCATCCGGGTGCTGATGATTAACCTTCCCGATCTAACGGGTGGACCAGCCGGGTTAAAGGGGATTCCTACTTTCACGACGGACTTGTTTTGGCGGCCGGTCCTTTCCTTTGCTTTGGTCTATCTCACGATGACCCTTGTCGTCGTTCTGCTCAATAACCTCCTCAACTCTTCCCACGGGGCGGCGATAATTTCCATCCGTGAGGACGAAATTGCCGCCAACGCCATGGGGATCAATGTTTTTTACTATAAAATATTTGCTTTTACCCTTTCCGCCTTCATCGGCGGTTTGGGCGGTGCCCTTTATGCACCCTTCTTTGGCTACTTGAGCCCAAATATGTTTAACTTCCAAAAGTCCGTTGAGTTCCTGATCATTGTTGTGTTGGGCGGGATGGGGAACCTGACGGGGACGGTCTTGGCCGGGATCGGCCTCACTTATTTACAGGAGATCTTACGTTTTCTCAAAGATTATCGCCTGGTAATCTACCCCATAATCTTGATTATCGTGATGATTTTCCAACCTTCCGGGATTATGGGTTTATTTGGGAATAAAGAGTTTTCGTTGGCCCGTTTGGTTAGCAAGCTTGAGGAGAAGCAGTTGGACGGGGAACAATCATCAGATAAGGCGGGTGAAGTTCAATGACCGTCTTAAAGACCGAGAATCTTTCGATTCAGTTTGGTGGTCTCATGGCCGTCGCTAATTTAAATTTAGACGTAAAAAAAGGTGAACTGGTTGGTTTGATCGGCCCAAACGGGGCCGGAAAGACTACGGTTTTTAACATGCTGACCGGAGTCTATAAACCAAGTGCCGGCCGGATTATGGTTCAGGACCGCTCTGGCCAGATTCAAGACATCGGCCAGTTCCATCCCTATCAGATTACTGCCTTGGGGATGGCGCGGACCTTCCAGAATATTCGACTTTTTAAAAACCTGACGGTGCTGGATAACGTGCGAATTGGTAATCATCTGAATGCGAAATACAAAAGCGTTGAGGGAATTTTCCGGTTACCCGGTTATTACCGGGAAGAAAAGCGGATCGAAGAAGAATGTATGGAACTCCTCAAGATCTTTGACATTGATCACAAACGCGGTGAGCTGGCGAAGAACCTCCCCTACGGTGAACAGCGGAAACTGGAAATTGTCCGGGCGCTGGCGACCAAACCCCACATTCTTCTTTTGGATGAGCCTGCCGCCGGAATGAACCCCCAGGAAACACTGGAGCTAATGGATTTAATCAAATATATTCGGGAACGCTTTGCCCTCACCATTGTCCTGATTGAGCATGATATGAAACTGGTCATGGGGATCTGCCAACGAATTGTGGTCCTGGATTATGGACGGATGATCGCCTGTGGGTCGCCGGCCGAGGTGGCCAATAATCCGCTGGTGGTCAAGGCCTACCTGGGGAAGGAGTTGGAGAACGATGCTTAAGGTGGAAAAGCTAGATGTTTATTATGGTAATATCCGTGCGCTGCATGAAGTCAGCTTCGAAGTGAATAAAGGCGAGATCGTTACCTTAATCGGAGCGAACGGCGCGGGGAAGACTACCGTTCTCCATGCCATCTCCAGGCTGGTTCCGGCGCGTTCGGGGAGCGTGCGGTTTTTCGATCAGGAACTGACAACACTGGCTCCCCACAAAATTGTCCAAATGGGACTGGCACAAGTACCGGAAGGAAGAAGGATTTTTGCCAATCTTACCGTAAAAGAGAATTTAGAGATGGGTGCTTATACCCGGAAAGACCCCAAAGAAGTCAAGGCCGATTATGAGCAGGTCTTCACGCGCTTTCCGCGCCTAAAGGAACGCCTCAATCAAATGGCTGGAACCTTAAGCGGCGGCGAACAACAGATGTTGGCGATCGGGCGGACTTTGATGTCCCGTCCGAAACTTGTCCTGATGGATGAGCCCTCGATGGGCTTGGCCCCGTTGTTGGTGGGGGAGATTTTTGACATCATTAAAGAGATTAGCGCCGCCGGGACCACCATCTTATTAGTGGAACAAAATGCCCAAATGGCCCTCTCCATTGCCGACCGCGCTTATGTCTTGGAGACTGGCCGGGTGGTCTTGCAGGGTGATGCGAAAACACTGGCCAACAGCGAAGAAGTC
>JAAZDX010000250.1 GCA_012512605.1 Bacillota bacterium | reverse complement strand
GTTAAGGTATGGGTGTAATTGTTCTCTAAGCTGCCGGCGTCCCCGGTGGATGCGGGAACGCACCGTTCCGAGCGAACATTGGAGGATATTGCTGATCTCCTCATAGGAAAAGCCTTGGACATCACAGAGGACAACGGCGGCACGGAACTCCTCCGGTAAACGCAGCAGGGCTTTTTGGATCGTCTCGCCGAGTTCGTGACGGAGGGCAAAATCCTCCGGCAGCTTGCTGTGGTCGGGCACTTCTTTCGGTTTTTCCCGGTCAAGATAGGGCGGCGATTCGTCGAGGGAGGCCACGAAAGGGCGCCGCCTTTTTTTGCGGTATTGGTCAATAAACAAACGATAAATAATTTGGTAAACCCAACGGTCAAAGGCCGTCCCTGTTTTAAAGCGGTGGAAAGCACGATAGGCCTTGAGTAACGCCTCTTGGGTTAAGTCCTCGGCATCGTCATGATTTCCGGTTAAACGGTAAGCAAAGTGATAGAAGGCCTTTTCATAGGCTTTGACTTGCTTTTCAAATTCCTCCAGAACATCCGGTGCCGGTGCCGTACGGACCAATGACAAGGTTTCTGTTTGCAGCATAATATCCAAACCCTTTCTCAGAAAAGCTCTTAACTGCATTTTACCGTTTATGATTAGTTATGTCAAAAGCAGGTTTTACCTTTGATCCTCCGGCTTTGCTTCAAGGATGACATCGATCTTTTTAAATTCGTCCGTTCTCCAGACGAGAAGAGAGACGGGATCGCCGATCTTCATTTTTTGGATGATGGCGGCCAACTCTTCACCGGACTTGATCGCCTGCTGGTTTACTTGGGTGATAATGTCTTGCGGCAGAAGTCCAGCTTTATCGGCGGGCGAATCCGGAACAACGCGGCCTACATAAACACCGGTTTTAAAGGGTAAGTTGAAATATTCCGTCATGTCTTCGTTGACGTCTTGCATATAAATCCCCAGCCACGGTACGGTAGATTCCGCATGAGTGATTTTGCCCTCGTTAATCAACGCATCCAGATTATCCTTCAGCAGTTTAATGGGAATGGCAAAACCGATATTTTGGGCGTTGGAGAGGATTGCTTCATTGATCCCAATCACTTCCCCTTTCAGGTTCACCAGGGGACCGCCGCTGTTGCCCGGGTTGATGGCGGCATCGGTCTGGATCAAGTATCCTTCCTCTTTACTATCGGAGATCGAACGGTTCAAGGCGCTGATGATTCCGGTAGTGACCGTTTCGTGTAAACCGTAGGGGTTGCCGACGGCCACAACCCACTGCCCGATCTGCAGGCGATCGGAGTCGCCCATCTCTAAGTAAGGAAGGTTTTTTGCCTTGATCTTTAGAACAGCCAAGTCATATTTGCGGTCCGCCCCGACGACCTGGGCATCGTATTTTTTACCGCCTTTCAAGTTGACCGTTATTTTGTCCGCGTTCTGAATCACATGATAATTGGTGACGATGTAACCGTCCGGACGAATAAGAAAACCGGAACCGGTTCCTTGTTGCTTGTACTCGCGGCCCCGAAAGTCATCAAAAAAGCCAGGGCCAAAGAATTCACGGAAAAACTCGGGAACCATTGGATTAGTCTTTACCGTCCGCTCGGTATCGATATAGACAACCGCGGGTGCCACTTTTTTATGCACGTTTATAATCGCATTTTCCCAGGAAGGAGCATTATCATCCCCACCAAATTTAAAGGCGGCTTCCTGCACCGCAAGTTGTTCCTCGGACCTTGCTTTAGTGGTAGGTGGGGGCAAGGAATTATCTTCCCGTCCGCTAAAAGTCAGAACGACCGCGGAAGTAATAATAGAAGTCGCAATTACAACAAATAATAAGGTTATTAGATTTTGGTAACGTTGAGAGAATCTTCCCATAATCAATTCCTCCTTAAACGAAAGTATGGGCGATAAAACAAAACATTGTCTTGATTCTTTAAAGGATTAAAACGATGGCTCCGGTGAAAAGTTCCCCGTGCAAAATTACAGAAATTTCTGGGTAAAAAGGAGGAGTTTCCTTCTCTAGGTGGAATTAAGTACGTGAATTGTCTTGTGAATCCATGGGCGGAATGGAACTTTATTCGTTTAGATTCTAAGGAGTACGATTCAATGCCTTTTAGCATGACTGGCTACGGCAGGTTTAAATAAGAAGATGATCCCAATTACCTTGTTTCGGTTGAAGTCCGTAGTGTGAACCATCGTTTTTTTGATCTTACGGTCCGTATGCCGAAGAATTATTCTTGGCTGGAAGAGAGCATCAATAAACAGGTTCGACCGTCAATTCAACGGGGAAAGATCGATCTATACGTGGCCATCGAGGAGCGTCCGGAAAACCGTAGTTGTCGGTTGGAGATCGACCGAAAGGTGCTGGCCGATTATTTGCGCGAGGTGAACCAGGTCCAGAAAGATTTCCGGATTCCCGGTAAAATCGGGATTGAACAGATACTGCTCATTCCTGATCTCTTCGTTAAAAAAGAAGACGTAAACGAAGAAGCACTCGAAAAGGCGGTTGTAACTGCGGTGCAAGGTGCTGTTCAACAGCTGTTGGCGATGCGCCGCCGAGAAGGGGAGAACCTGGCCGCTGATTTGAAAGTACGTATTCAACGCTTAAGCCAAACGATTGAAGAAATTGACCGGTTGGCGGCGGCGTTACCCGAACTATACCGGGAAAAGCTAACCAAAGCAGTTCAAGATTTATTGGCTGAGGTCGAATTCGACGAACACCGGTTGGCCATGGAGGTCCTTTTTTATGTCGATCGCTCGTCCATTACCGAAGAATTGACCCGCTTTAAAAGCCATCTGGATCAGTTTTTATCAACATTGATGGTTCCCGGTTCAATTGGGAAAAAACTGGACTTTATTCGTCAAGAATTAAACCGAGAGATTAACACGATTGCGGCCAAAACCAGTGAGTTATCCATTTCCCGTTATATCGTGGAGGTTAAGAGTGAAATAGAAAACATTAGAGAACAAGTCCAAAATATTGAATAGGAGGTGAAAAAATGCCGCTTCCAAAGCTGACGTTAGAAGAGAAAAAACAAGCATTAAAAAAGGCACAGCAGGTTCGGAGTGAACGGGCCAAAATTCGTCAGGACTTAAAAGCAGGGCGGACCGGAATCCGTGAAATTCTGGAGCAGGTGGACAATGATGTCATCGCGAAAATGCGGGTTGCCTATTTGCTGGAGTCTTTACCGCGGATTGGGAAGGTTCGCACCCGCAAGATCATGAATGAGATTGGGATCGACGAGACCAGAAGAATCCAAGGGTTAGGATCCCGGCAGAAGCAGGCTTTGCTAGAGCGTTTTGGTAACCAGTAAAAAAGGGGGATTCCACTCCGCATGGATATCAAAT
>JAAZDX010000249.1 GCA_012512605.1 Bacillota bacterium | reverse complement strand
GGTAAAAAAATAATCCCTTGCGGGATTATTGATGCCGATCGGTATTTCGGCACAGTTCACAATCGCGGCAAAAGGTTACCCTTTCAGTAAAGACATTCAGGATGGTATTGACAATATTGGTCTTCTCCGACTGGTGAAGAATGATGCGCTGGGGGGAAAGGGTGATCAAGGCGCTGAGCAGCAAATCCTCATATTTTAACCCTTCATCCTTCAGATCGCCAAGGACCTTTAAGAGATACTCCTGCTCCAAGGGTTTTTCCTCTTCATCCAGAAGACGGAATTTTTCCTTCGAATAAAAGAGGACATGGACCTCAAGGATCTTTGGTTCTTGAATCTCCACAAAATAACGGAGGAGTTTAATAAACTCCTGGTATTCTTAGTCCGCCAGGAGCTGATCGATGGCTTCTTCCAAGTTTTCCTTTAACTCATGAACATAGTCCTTAAGGCGAAAACGGAAAAATCCTTCTAGAAATATGGCCTTGTTTTCCCGGAGAAAACTATTGACTTCTTCTTGGACGCGATAAACCCGCTCTTGATCGCCCACCGACGAAAAAGTGGCGATGACTTTCCGGGAAAGGGCCTCTGCTTCATCAGCAGAGAGATAAGGGTGGTCAATCCGGATCATGCGCCGCAACAAGTTTTGGGATACTTGCCCCAAAAGGAGGTTTGTTACCACCAAAGCCAAATTGTGCCGAAATATGGCTTCTTCATGTTTGGTCGTTTCCTTTTCCGGTTTCCCAAAGGTAAAATTGAGGAACTTAAACTTCCCCATCTTTTGCTCTTGGACCTGAAACTTGATTCCTTCCTTTTCCCAGCGGGTAAACTCTTTTTCTAAGTTTGCTCTTAAATCAAAGAGGGACCCGGTACCAATCTGGATTGTGGACAAAAGACTCCCCCCCTCGTAAAAGTATTATATGAGGATAAGGAGAGGGGATATACAGTCCACTAAAAGTAAATCTAACGCAACCTCCCTGTGGGTTATGTCGACTCCATACGGGGCAACATTTAGCAGAGCGCCGCTTCCCATTTATAGATGCACCCGCTAGAAGATGGCAGGACAAATCCACCAAAATGGCCGGTGGTTTTGATGGTGGTCGGGTGGTCAAGGGAATTGTCCCCCTCCGGCGGGAGATCATTGACCCCATCGATGTCCGCCAGTTTAACCCAGTAGCCGGGCAGGGGAAAGTCCAAATCGACCATCGTATCGTAGGGTTCAAAATTTAATAAAATCACCATTCGTTCCCATGGTTTCCCGTTAGGATTGGTTGTCCACCCGATCACATTTTTCCCCCGCCCGTATTGCTCACCGAGCCAGGGCCCCAACAGCCAGGCAAACTTCCCTTCCGGACTGGGGTCATAACCGGGGACCCGCAGCCCCGGATAGCGGCGGCGTAAACGGATTAAACCGGACGCCCATTGGTAATAGTGGTGTTCGCGCAAAAACACGGGCCAATCCAGATCAATCCGGTTCCGGGGTCGTTCCACACCAAACTCCTGTCCCATGTAGATCATGGGCTGCCCCAACGCCACCATCGTGGCAAACAGACCGAGCCGCGCTTTGCGTTCTTTCGCCGGAGCCCAGATTAAGCCATCACCCCTAGTCGCCACCTCGTATGGGACGCTGTTTTCATCATGGCTTTCACAGTAGTTAACCACATTGTTGGTATGGGCCGCAAAAAAGTCCTTGCTAAAGTAGAAAATACTTCCCAGGTAGGCTGGGGAATTATCCGTCCAGTCCCGGAAGATTCCCTCACGCAGCAAGGCCTTGATTTTATCGTGAAAAGCGTCGCACCACTGGGCATATCCGTTATACCCTTGCAGATTCAGATCGGGCTCGTTCGGGAGGTTCTCGGCGATGAGAATACAATCAGGCTTAAAACCCTTGTCCTTAATCTCATAAGCCAAACGCCTAAGGAAGGTATGGTCCATCCAGGAACTGTGGGTCGCATCAAAGCGAAAACCATCGATCCGGTATTCCTTGATAAACATCTTGCAGGCG
>JAAZDX010000248.1 GCA_012512605.1 Bacillota bacterium | reverse complement strand
GATAAATATCGATCCCGATCCTATAACCGAAATAAGCAAGCGCTACGGCCAGAAGGGCATTGGCGAAGAAACTGACGATGAACTTGGAAAAGATAAAATTCCCTTCCAGCTCAGCCCGCATCCCGCCGAAAATCGCATCGACGGTGGCCAGAATGGCCAAAGCAGTGTAACTTTTGTAGACCAACGGGATCTCCCAGGGCAAAAGGAGCCCGATCCCTACCCCAAGGGCAATTCCGATCAGTGGGAGCAGTAACATCTACAGGACCTCCCCATCGCCCGCTCCTTCCCAGTTTTCCACCGCATCGGCCGTTTCCAGCTCTTCTTCTCCGGCGGGAACGGTTTCTTCCGTTTCCTCCGGCACAATCTCGGCATAATTAAAGACCGAGCTACCTTTATACGGCGGAAGGTAGAGGCTGTCTTTTATTTCAATCTTAAACCCTAATTCAAAGGGAAGGATCTGCGAATCTATAGAGCCCCCGGGGATCGTCAGCGCCGCTTTCAGGGTGACCGCATCGCCAATCGCCCGAATAATATAGGGTGGGGCCAGTTTACGGGTTCCCACCAGGATTGTCGTCCCCGCGCAACTGAAACCAGTCTGGGCTACCAACCGTTCCCCGTTCACGGCGATCGCTTCGGCCCCAGCGGCCCACAACTCGTTAACCAACAACTCCAATTGGGCATAGTGGACAATAAACAAGTTGGGATCCTCATAACTCTTGAGGGGGCGCTCCACATCGGTGAGGGCAAGCTCCACCCCCGGACCCCGCAGCGGCGTCACGCCAGCCGCCATGCGCAGGCTTTTCAGCTCCTCGTCCCGGTTGTATTCTTGCAGTTGTTGACGGAGCTGCCTTAACTCTTGTTCCTTCTTGTTCAGGTCGGTCTGTATCCGGTTCCATTTGATCCCCAGTTCGCTCGCAGTTGTAAACTGCGGAAGATAAGTTTTAACATTGGTTTCCGTCCGGAATTGAAAAACCAAGAGCATCCCCAACAACATGGAAGCCAGGCCGACACCGGTTTTCCAGCTATGCTTAGACATCAGCATTCGCCTTCTATCAAAATTACTTTACCATAAATTATTCACCATAAAATCGTAAAATCCTCTTATCTACCAAGGAGAAGAAAAAAGAATCCCGGAGGATTCTCGTCCAAAGCGTAAAGGTCTTTTTTTGCTAACGGGTGGCTTTCCTGCGTCCCACTAAAACCCGTTTTAAGGTATCCAAATGCTCCAGGGTTTTTCCGGCCCCCTTCACTACACAGGCCATGGGGTCATCGGCCAAGCGTACCTTCATCCCCAGTTCTTCCGCGACCAACCGGTCAAAACCAGCGAGCAAAGCGCCCCCGCCGGTCATCACGATCTCCTGGTTCATGATGTCAGCGACCAGTTCGGCTGGGGTCTTCTCCACCACCTGCCGGATGGCATTGATGATCATGGTAATTGGTTCTTTGAGCGCCCCGCGGATCTCGGCTGCAGTCACCTTCACATTCTTGGGGAGCCCGGTAACCTGATCCCGGCCCCGGGCCTCCCCGCGCCGCTCTTCCTCGTCGGGGAAAGGGAAAGCCGAACCCAACGCAATCTTGAGCTGTTCCGCGCTGCGTTTACCGATGGAAAGATGGTACTGCCGCCACACGAAGCGGATAATCCCATCATCCATCGCATCGCCACCGACCCGAATCGAGGTGCCCGCCACCACGCCACCGAGGGAGATCACCGCCACATCGGTGGTCCCCCCACCAATGTTGATCACCATATTCCCCACGGGATCCTGTACCGGCAGCCCGGCCCCGATCGCCGCCGCCACCGGCTCCTCAATGAGATAAGCTTCTTTCGCCCCGGCGCTAAGGGTCGCCTCCAGGACCGCCCGCCGTTCGACACTGGTAATTCCGGTCGGAATACTAACGACCACCCGTGGTTTCCGCCCAAACCGCCGCTTTACGGCTTTTTGCAGAAGATAGCGGATGAGCTCCTTCGTCAACTCGTAATTGGCGATCACCCCTTCCCGTAACGGCCGGATGGCAACCAGATGCCCGGGGGTGCGCCCGATCATCTGTTCCGCTTCTTGACCAAAGGCCAGGACCTCATTACTGTGGTCTTTCTTGATCGCCACCACCGAAGGTTCCCGGAAAATAATCCCTTTCTCCTTTTCGTAAACCAAACTGTTGGCCGTCCCCAGATCCAGGCCAAGCTCTTTGGTGAAAAATCGACTGAGCATTGGGCTCATCGGGCCACATCCTTTTACCGATACAGTATCAATGTAAATATCCTTCCTGGTTTAAGCCGCTTCTATACTCCTGCCCCATTTTGAAGATGGTCTTTTCCACATCCGTCGCGGCCAGGTTTAATTCCGCCGGCTCCAGGATCTTAATCTTTCGGAACTCATCCCGCAGGACAAAGGCCATGAGATCCTCCAAGGAATCGGCGGTCACGGTTAATTCCACCGGCGCATAAGCCACCTTTTCCCCTTGTTCCGGCTGGTTCACGGTATAGACCTCATAGTCGGCGTTGAGGTCTTCCAGGGTCACCCCCTGCCAGGGGAGGTTTTTCAAGGTAGCCAGCTGTCGCTCACGCCGTTCCTGTGCCGCCGCTTCCGGCGGGACTTTCCCAAAAAACAACGGGCGTCGAGAGGCTTCACCCCGAAAATCCAGCCGAATCCGGGCTTTAATCGGTACCAGTTCCCAACCATCACCTTTTTTGATCCGGAGCATGCTCTTCCCCTTTCTCCCCTTCCGCCGCCTGGCGGGCTTGGTCAATCAGCTTTTGCACCGCGCTTAACTCCGCTCCCGTTAACCGCCGGTACTGGCCTAAGGCTAGCGCACCCAGCTGCAAAGGGCCAATAGCAATCCGTTCCAGCTCTAAAACGGGGTAGCCCACGGCCGCGCACATACGGCGGACTTGCCGGTTCCGTCCTTCTCTCAAACCGAGTTTAAGGATAGCATTCCCCGCTTTGACCTTGATTATATCCACGGTGGCCGGGAGCGTCGGTCCATCTTCCAGGACCACCCCGCGGCGGAGCCGGTTTAGGGCATGGCCATCGGGCACACCCTGGACCAAAGCCCGGTAAACCTTTTCAATCTGATATTTCGGGTGGGTTAGGGCGTAAGCCAGCGCACCATCATTGGTCAAAAGTAAAAGGCCGGTGGTATTGTAATCCAACCGGCCAACTGGAAACACCCGGGGAAACCCCTCCGGCAAAAGCGTGAGGACCGTCTTCCGGCCCCGCGGATCCCGGTTGCCGGTGATATACCCCGCTGGTTTATTCAACATTAGATAAATCCGTTCCGCAGCCGGACGGACCGGCCGCCCGGCCACCGTCACCCGGTCCCGTCCCGGATCGACCTTGACCCCTCATTCCCGGACCACCACACCGTTGACCGCCACCAGGCCACCGACGATCATTTCTTCGGCTTTCCGGCGGGAAGCCACGCCGCAACGGGCCAAATACTTTTGGAGTCGTTCCATCGGTTCACCCCTTATTCCTTACCTTCCTGGTACTTGGTGAGCGTAAAATGAAAACAACTGCCCTTGCCCAGTTCACTTTCGACCCAGACCTTACCGTCATGCCGCTCGATGATATGCTTGACAATGGACAAGCCCAGTCCGGTTCCGCCCATTTCGCGGGAACGGGCCTTGTCCACCCGGTAAAAACGCTCAAAGATCCGGGGTATGCTATCCTTTGGAATCCCAATACCGGTGTCACAGACGATGAACTCCTGTTCATCGCCGCGGTTGTGCTCCTGAACCTTAATATGCCCACCCGACGGCGAATACTTGATCGCATTGTCGATCAGATTGACCAGTACTTCCCGGATCTGGTCCTCGTCGGCCCAGACCGCCGTCGGTCCCAGTTCCACCGATAAAGTGATATTCTTCTCCGCCAAGCGGTCCTGGAGCGTCAGCCGGACCTCTTCCACCATTGGGGCGAGGTACAGCTTATTCCGGTTGAGTTCCGTCTGGCCCGATTCAATCCGGGAAAGATCCAACAAGTCGGAGATTAAACGGCTAAAGCGGTCCGTCTCCTGGTACATGATGGTCAAGAACCGCTTCGTTGTTTCTTTACTCTCCAAGCCCCCATCGAGCAGGGTTTCGATAAAACCTTTAATCGACGTCAAGGGCGTCCGCAGCTCATGGGAGACGTTGGCCACAAAATCCGTCCGCATCGTCTCTAGGCGGCGCATCCGTGTAAAGTCGCGAACGATCGCGAGAACACCCTGGCCTTCCTCTTCCTCGCCCCAACGGATCGGGATGATCTCCACTTTCAAATAGGCTTTCTGGGGCGTATCCATCTGAAACTCACGGCTCTGCGGTTGCCCAGTAACAAAAACCTGGTGGAACATTTCCACCAGTTCAAATTCACGCCAGACTTCCCGCGGGTATTTACCCAAAGCCGAACCGTGTTCGATCTGAAAGATCTGTTCGGCCGCCGGATTCAAGAAAGAGATCCGGCCGCTGGAGTCGGTGGCCACCACCCCTTCCACCATACTGAAGAGGAGGGACTCCATCTCTTCCCGCCCCTGTTTCTCCCGAGCGATCCGCTGTTCCTGCTCATTCAGGTGGCGGTAGGTTTTCTTAAGGAACTTCTGGTAGGTCACGAACTGGATCTCCGGATCCAAGGCCCGCATGGTCTTCCATAATTTTTCCATCGGATTCAAATAGGAACGGACTAGCCAGGTTCCGCCGATCGCCAGCCACAACAAGGCGAGAGTCGAAACACCGGGTCGGTCAAAGCCCATCAGGACCATTAAAGCGGGTAAGAATAACAGAATTATACTTATAGTAAACTGGAGGCGTAAGCGGCGCATGCTTACTCCTCCCGGATCCGATAGCCAACACCGCGGACCGTCTCCAGCCAATACGGTTGTGCCGGATTATCCTCGATCTTCTGGCGCAGACGGCGCACGTGCACATCCACCGTTCTGGTGTCCCCAAAAAATTCATAACCCCAAAGGTTCTCCAAGAGATATTCACGGGAGAAGGCTCGTCCAGGATGCGACATCAACAAATGGAGCAGATCAAACTCTTTCGGCGTGAGTTCGATCTCTTTTTCATGGACCAACACTTTATGCTGGCGAAGATCCATCTTGATCGGCCCCAAGACCATCGTTTCCTTCTCTTCCACTTCGGAGAAGCTCTTGTCGGCCCGCCGCAAGACCGCCCGAATCCGTGCGATCAACTCCCGCGGAGAGAAAGGCTTGGTGACGTAATCATCCGCCCCCGACTCTAACCCTAAAACCCGGTCGGCTTCCTCCGCTTTTGCGGTTAAGATGATGATCGGAATATCGCGGGTCAATTTATTCTGACGGGTCCGACGACAGATCTCCATCCCGTCAATCCCCGGCAACATCAGATCAAGCAGAATAATATCGGGATGCTCGGCTTGGATCTTTTCCCAACCCTCTTCCCCAGTCTGTGCCTTCGAAACCAGCCAACCTTCTTTTTCGAGATTATAAGCGACTAATTCAATAATATTCGGTTCATCTTCAATGATCAGAACACGTTCCTTTGACATACCGCTTCCCTCCGCTCTAATAAAAAATATACTAAGTTCAGTTTATAACACCTAACTTTTACTGTCAACCTTTATTGCCCCAAGACCACCTGGCCTTTGGCGATAAAAAAAGGGGGTGCTCCCCCCTTATTGAATGGCAACCGTGGCCAGGTGTAACCATTTGGCCCATTCCGCCCATGCTTTCTTCATTAATTCATCTTTATTGGCCTGGAGGTCCTCCAGAGCCTTCCAGCGGAGGCGAATCGTTTCCTGTTCGGAGGCGGGCTTCTTCTCCGCCATCACCATATGGCAAACGGGCGGAAAAAGCACACACCACCAGTTTCGGCCCTGCCCCTCCCCTAAAACCACCCGAAGGGCTTGGTATTTTCCCGACGGTAACACCCCAAACTCATACTGACGGGCGGGAAACCCATATTCGCCCAGACTAACCGTCGCCGAGTAAGAAAAACCATGTCTAGCCAGTTCGTCTTCGGCCGCTTTCACCAGTGCTTCTTGGTTTTTTTGCAGGATGGCCAAGGCTGTTGTCTGGTCCTCCGCGGCCGCCAAAAGCGCCGCTGTTTCCTGCAAGATCCGGTCCCGAACCAACAGTTTAACCCCTTGGTCCGCCGGCCCGTCACTATTGGCCAGAACGTGAAGGCGGATGAGATTATCGGCGCTGAAGGCAACGAGCGCCTCGTCCGTTGTCCACGGGGGACTCCCCATTAAGGTTAAAAGAACACCACCGATTAAACAGAGCATAAAGACGGTTATGATTCGTGCCTTCATCTTTTCACTCCTTTGCCCGTTCCTCGCCGATGTAGCGCCGGATGTTTTTTAAGGCCGTTTTCTCCAACCGTGAAACCTGCGCCTGCGAGATCCCAATCTCCTCAGCCACCTCCATCTGGGTCCGTCCATCAAAGAAACGCATCTTCAGGATCTCCTTTTCCCGGTCGTTTAAGCGGGACATCGCTTCGCGGATCGAGATCCCTTCCAGCCACTGGTTGTCTAAGTCCTTGTCATCACTGATCTGGTCCATCACAAAGATGGGGTCACCCCCGTCATGGTAGATGGGTTCGAACAAAGAGATCGGCTCCTGGATCGCATCGAGCGCAAAAACGATCTCTTCCCGGTCAATGTTCAACACCGCCGCAATCTCAGCAATCGTTGGCTCTTGCCCGTTTTTACTGGTCAAGGCATCCCGCACCTGCAGCGCTTTGTAGGCAATATCCCGCAACGAACGGCTGACGCGGATCGGATTATTATCCCGTAAATACCGGCGGATCTCGCCGATGATCATCGGAACCGCGTAAGTGGAAAACTTAACATTTTGTGATAGATCGAAATTATCAATTGCCTTCATCAAACCGATACAACCGACTTGGAAAAGATCGTCCACATTCTCACCCCGGTTATTAAACCGTTGGATCACACTAAGCACCAGGCGGAGGTTGCCCTGGATCATCTCCTCGCGGGCCTGTCGCTCGCCGGTCTTGATCTTGCCCAACAGCTCCCGCATTTTCGTGTTGGTCAAAACCGGAAGTTTCGAAGTGTTCACCCCACAAATCTCAACTTTGTTTGGGATCATCTGCTTCCCTCCCCCTGGCTTTTGGCCGTTCCTTACTAGGATTATTGCCATTATTTTTGGCGGATATACTTCGTCCCCCGCGTTTCTTTGAAAATATAGGTAATTTCAGCCATAAAAAAGACCGGTGCGCTACCGGTCCTTGTGCTCCTTATTTTCCAGGCGAAAACCATAATTACGCTGGTAATAATCCCTGTACTCGCCGGAAAGGATTGCTTTCCACCATGCTTGCTGTTTAAGATACCAATTGACGGTTTGCGCCAGTCCTCCTTTAAAATCAATCTGGGCTTCCCACCCCAGCGCCCTCCGGATCTTACCAACCGCCACCCCATAGCGGCGGTCATGCCCCGGCCGGTCGGCGACAAAGCGGATCAAGAGCTCCGGTTTCCCGAGCAGTTCCAGGATGGTCCGTACCACCTCCAGGTTGGTCCGTTCACACCGGGCCCCAATGTTATAAACCGTACCTGGCTGGCCATCCAGTAGCACCCGTTCGAGGG